>JBGOYP010000282.1:0-3834 GCA_041479785.1 Candidatus Aminicenantia bacterium
CCGGACCGCCGCACGCCGGGCACGGAACGTCGGCCGCCGGGGGTGCTGCACCGCACTGAGGGCAGCGCAAGGTGCCCAAGTCATCGGGCGCGAGGCTCGCCCCTCCACATTCGGGGCAAAGGACTGCCAAGGGTTTCTCCGCTCAACCGGGCCGCAACATTCGCGATTATAACTCGTCCACCCACAAAGAGAGTTGTAGGGGAGATTGGCGTGAACGAGTCCAGCCTGGAGTGGTGGGAGAATGGACAGCTCGTCGGGTTCGACGGGGCCGGGCACCCGGTCGCAATCTCGAGCCAGACCCCAGAGAATGCGGTTGGCACCACGCCGTCGGACCTGTTGCTGATCGCGCCGCGTCCTGCATGGACGCCGCATTCGTTCGCCTCCTGGGCAAGCAGCGCCAGGTGCCTTGCGGGCCGGAGATCTCCGCCCGCGGTGAGCCGGAGGCGCCTCCGCCGTGGACAGCGTCGACGCATCCGAGAGCGCCTTAGCGATGGCTCGTGAAAACTGCCGCCTTAACGGTTTTGCGGAATCCCCCGAGGTCCGGTTTTTCCAGGCCGACGTCTTCGACTTTATCCGCGAGCGGTATATCGATTATGACCTGGTCATCCTCGACCCCCCGGCGTTCGCCAAGCGGAAAGAGGACGCCGTCCGGGCCTGCCGGGGCTACAAGGACCTCCACCGGGTCGTCTTTCAAAAGATCCCCGCGTCGACCCTCGTCATGACATTTTCCTGCTCGTTCTTCGTGGACGAAACGCTATTCCGCCAGGTCATATTTCAAGCATCGCGGGAAGCTTCGCGCAATGTGCGTATTCTCCAGCGCCATCATCACGCCTACGACCATCCCCTCAATATCTATCATCCCGAGAGCGATTATCTGAAAGGGTTTCTGCTCTATGTGGACTGATGAGAAGGACGCGCGGGCGTTCAACTCCGCGTTTTCGGCGGCTCGAACGATCGCCATCGCCATCCTCGGAACGTTGCCTTTTTATGCTCTCCTCGTCGAAATCCTAAGGTCGCGGCCCGATTTCTACAGGGGCTGGGCGTCCGTCTGGGGCCATCCGTTCTGGAGATATGGGGCATATGCTGCGGCCGCGGCCTCGGTCGTTCTCGGGCGGTTGATCCATAAAGGCCTTTTGAAAAGGTCCGCTCAAGGCGATCGGGCGACGGGAGCACGCCTTTTGCTATGCGCCTCCGTCTTCGCGATGGCCTTCTCCGAGGTCCCGGCCGGCCTCGGATTCGGGCTGTTTCTTCTTGGAGGTTTCAACCGGGACTTTTACAATCTTCTTCTGGTTTCGGCCGTTCTCGGATTCATCTACGTCCCGCGCCGGACGGCCTGGGAATCCCACCTTCGGGACGAGCGCGGGGGATGCCCTTTCTAGAGAGGTTCTTGTGCGGATCCGATTTCTCGGCGCAGACCGTCAGGTGACGGGCTCGAAGCATCTCCTCGAGTCAGGCCCTGTCAAAGCCCTGGTGGATTGCGGGCTGTATCAGGAACGCCCTTATCTGGACAGAAACTGGGACTCGTTCCCTGTTTCGCCGGGGACCATCGACGTTATTTTTCTGACCCACGCCCACCTCGACCATTGCGGTTATATCCCTAAACTCGTCAAAGACGGGTTTGCGGGGCGTATTCTGGCCACCCCTGCGACCGCCGAGTTGGCCGAAATCGTCCTTCTCGACGCGGCCAACATCCAGGAAGAAGACGCCGCGTTCAAGAAAAAGCGTCACGCCCGAGAAGGCCGCCGCGGTCCGCATCCCGAGATCCCACTTTATACGGTGGATGACGTCGCCCTGGCCATGACGCATTTTACGCCGGTATCCTATGACGATCCGGTCGAAGTGGACGCCGGCGTCGTCGTTCGCTTCCGGGAGGCCGGCCATATCCTCGGGTCGGCGATGGTCGCCGTCGATACCCGGAACGGCGGACCGCCGCGACGTCTCATTTTTTCGGGGGATATCGGTCCGTGGGAAAAACCCATCATTCACGAGCCCGCTCTGTTCGAGGCCGCGGATTATGTGGTCATGGAATCGACGTATGCCAACCGAAACCACGAGGACGCGGGTCGGATCGAGGAACGGTTGGCCGGCATCATCAACCAGACGGCGGCCCGGGGCGGCAACGTCGTCGTGCCGGTTTTCGCCTTAGAACGGGCCCAGGAACTTCTTTTCTACCTCGGCAGGCTCGTGCGGAGCGGAATGATCCCGCGGCTTCCCGTATTCCTCGACAGCCCGATGGCCGCGGAAGTCACCGCGATTTTCGCCCGTTATCCGTCGCTTCTGGACCCGGAAGCCGAGGAACTCGTTCGTTCGGGCGTCCAACCCTTCGATTTTCCCGGTCTCCGCCTTGTCCGCTCGATCGAGGAGTCCAAGGCCATCAACGCTCTTAAAACCCCGTGTATAATCCTGGCTGGTTCAGGGATGTGCACGGCGGGCCGGGTCAAACACCATCTCACCCGCAACATTTCCCGACCCGAAAGCACGGTCCTTTTTGTCGGGTATCAGGCCAATCATACGCTCGGCCGCCAGATTCTCGACCGGCGTCCGTCCGTCCGTATCTTCGGCCAAGCGTATGAGGTCCGGGCCGAGGTCGAGCGCATCCAGGCGTTTTCCGGCCACGCGGGACAAAGCGACCTCCTTCGCTGGCTGCGTGCCTTCAAAACACCTCCACGGCGGTTGTTCCTGGTCCATGGGGAAGAAGAGGTGTCGCTTGACCTGGCGCGTTTCCTTGAAGGCGACGGCTGGTCAGTGTCCGTCCCGGTTTACGATGAGGCGTTCGAACTCGACTGAAGTTCGCGAACCATCTCAATCATAGAGATAGGCTTCATAAATCGACCAATAGAATTTTCGGTCCGACCCGAGATTCGTCACCCGGACAAATCGCGCCCGCTGGAGGGGAACAAGAATGTTCACGGCCAGGTCCCGCGGCTTGGCGAACAAACGGATCGGAATGATGGTCGTTTCGGTCCTGGCGACCTCGGTCCATGACGTGCCGTCCTCCGAGACCTCGAGGCTATAGCCGCGCGGGAAATCGATGCCACTCGGCCCGAAGACGAGCGAGACGCCTCGGAACTCGGTAGGCTTGCCCAGGTCGAGCTCGAATGTGTTGCCGGGCTTCTGCGCGCCGCCCGTGTCCCAACGCGTATCCGGATTGCCGTCCAGGGTCAGGGGAGCGAGATCGTTCAACTCCGAAGCCTTAGCCGTCCAACCGTCGCGGGAAAGCCTCCGCAGGTTTTCGAAATTCGGCGCGTCCGGCGTCCGGACCGGTCCGGGAAGGACCTCGATCAGATAATCGTCGGAATAATCCTGATGGGCCAGCCGGAGTTCGCCTTCCACTTCCTTAAGGAGTTGTTTGAGGGCAGGCCTATTCGGTTCGAAAATTTCGCCGAGATGGAGGAGGATATAGTCGACCTTCAACGCCCGGGCGTCGTCGACGAGTTGCGCCAGAGGAAGGAACTCGGCGCGGCGGCATAACTCCGTGTAGAGCGGAGGAAAATATCCGCTATATCCGTTCACGAGGGAGAACCAGTTGATCGTCGAATAATACATACGCGCCGCCTCGCTCGAGGCCGTACCCGAATCATACGCCGGAAACGGCCATTCCATGAGGACTCCCGGTTTTTTAGCCTGGGCTAGGAGGCGGTATGTTTCCGGGAAATCCGCCCTCAGGGGAATGCGGTGATAGGTGATCGGAATCGAAAGATATTCCAGGATGATCACGGCTCCGGACGCGACGGCGACCACCATCTTCAGGGCGGGCTTGAGACGCGCGAGGACCGTCCTCAAGCCGAACGCCGCGAGCACGGACAATCCGAACATGACAAAGACGTCACACCG
>JBGOYP010000283.1:0-3833 GCA_041479785.1 Candidatus Aminicenantia bacterium
ACCATGAAGTTGCTGGTGACGACCCAGTCGGCGGTGGCGCTGGCGCTCATGTTCGGGTAGTTGAATTCGTAGGCGTCGTAGTCCAGCGTCGTGCTCGCGTAGTAGGAACTGGGAAAGCCGGTGGCGCCGCCGCGCACGGTCGACATGTTATTGATGATGCTGGCGCTCACACGGAGGTTCTTGAACGGCTGGGTTGAGATCTTGGCCTGCCCGTTCCAGTCCAACTGCTTTTGGTGGACATCCCTCGGGGGAGTCGTGAGGCTCTGGATGCTGTAGTCGAGTGTCCGGGTGTAATTGTTATAGTTGGGAATGGCCGAAACGAAGAACCAGATCCTGTCCTTGAGGATGTAGCCGCCCAGGTTGAATCCGCCCTCGAGGTTGTACCACTTCTGCTTGCCCACGTAATTTTCCCACGCGTAGTACATGGCCGACTGGTTGTCCGACGTATCGAACTTGTTGTATTGGAGGATATCGCGGCGCCGGCCCATCAGAGCTTCGTCGTTGTAATAGGCCAGGATATCGCCATGAAACGTATTCCCCCCCGACCTGGTCAGAACGTTGACGACGCCGCCGAGCGAGCCGCCGTATTCGGCGTTGTAGCCCGACGATTTGAAGTTGACCTCTTCGACGAAGTCGAAGTTGACCCCCTGGCCGCTCGTACCGTTGATCAGGTTGGTCGTGCTGATGCCGTCGACATACCACATGTTCTCGGCACCGGAGGCGCCGTCGACGGACGTGCCGGCGAGCAAGGGCTCGTAGGTCACACCGGGCACCGTGACCAGCAGCGAATCGAAGTTCCGTCCCTTGGGCAGCAGGGTAAACACCTGGCGGCTCATCGTCGCGCCCCGGGCCGTGCTCTTGACGTCGATGAGCGGCGACTGGCCGACGACGGTAACCTGTTCCTCTATCGCGCTGGCGTTCAAGGTGACGTTGAGAGTCAGGGTCATTTCGGCCCCGATGATGATCTCCTCCCTGAGGAGCGACTTGAATCCGGCTAGGGTGAACTTGACGTTATAAGCCCCGGGCGGAAGCGCGAACAGGCGGTACGCGCCCTGCTCATTTGTCACAGTGACGGCCTCGCCGACTAGGCGCGGCCCTTTCGCCTGGACGGAAACGCCGGGCATCGGCTCGCCCTGATCGTCCGTCACTTTACCGAAGATTTGTCCCGTAGCCCGTTGAGCCGACAATGTGCTCGTGAGAAGCAATGCGCACACGGCCAGCAGGAAGACGGGTCGTAATTTCCTCATGAATCTGCTCCTTTCTTGTTCATCCCCTTCTCGGCTGATGAATAAGTGCCTTAATCCCTCCCTGAGAACTGCGCGCCGCTCCGGTGCAACCGGAAGTCATGCGCTCTCCTCCAAAAGCCAACAATAGTCCATTATGTCATTCAGCCTCCTTATTTGGATTTCCGTCTTATTTTAATAAGCAATAACCGTGCCAATCTATCGAATCACCAGCGAATAAGGGCAAGGCGGTTCCCCTCCCTTAAAAGCAGGCTCCGCACAGCTCAATACCTGCTGCGATAGGCGGTTTTGTTGGCTGTAAGGCGCCGCCTATTCAATGTTTTGTATTTCCATCCAATATTTTGGATTGAAAGCCCGCTAGCAAATGGGCCCGTGCTGCGCGTTCTCGGCAACGAACGGAACGCGAACGGCGTTATTCCAGAATACAGATGATGGAGAATGCCCTCGGATGTGCTAAAATAAAACTATGATAAGACGCCTGATCGTTACGGTCTTCGGATTCTTGATCGTTGCCTCCCTTGCCCTCTTCCTGGTCGGATCTGCCGCGGCCCAAGTCAAGAAGAAATCGTCCAAGGATCTTCCGCCGCAGTACCAGAAGTGGTTCGACGAGGAGGTCGTCTACATCATCACGCCGAAGGAGCGCGCCGTATTCCTCCAGCTCGAAAGCGACCGGGAGCGCGAGATTTTCATCAGGGCATTCTGGAAGCAGCGCAATCCCACGCCCGATACAGACAAGAACGAGTTCAGGGAGGAACACTATCGCCGCATCGCCCACGCCAACCGCTGGTTCGGCAGGAATTCTCCGGGGCCAGGATGGCGGACCGACATGGGCCGCATTTACATCCTTCTCGGAGAACCCAAAACCGTCGACCGGTTCGAGACTCTGACCCAGATTTTTCCGACGGTTATCTGGTTTTTCGACGGGATGAGTTCTTTCGGACTTCCAAACGCCTTCAATGTCGTCTTTTTCAAGCCGGAGGGGACGAGCGACTACGTCCTTTACAGCCCGATGAAAGACGGGCCCCAGAAGCTCCTTATTCACTATATGGGCGACCCGACGGACTATGCAAGTGCCTACATCCAGATGATGGACATCGAGCCGGCGATCGCCAACGTCTCGCTTTCCCTTATCCCCGGCGAAACCATGATGTCGTCCCGGCCGACGATGTCCTCGGACATCCTACTCGGAAATCGCATCCCGGCCGCCCCGTTCGAGAAGGTCAAGGACGATTATGCCGAAAAGCTCCTGCGGTACAAGGATATCATCGAAGTCGACTATACGGCCAACTACATTGAGAGCGACGCCCTGATCCGCGTCTATCAGGATCCCGGGGGGTTCGCCTTCGTCCATTACCTCATCGAACCCAAGCGCCTGACCTTCGCGCCCCTCGGGGACCGGTATCACGCCGACCTCGAGGCGGACGTCTCCGTGAACGACCCGAAGGGCGGCGTCGTTTACCAGTTCAGCCGGGCCGTCCCCTTCGACATGACCGAGGCGCAGCTGGCGGCCATCCGCGACAAGCTCTTCAGCTTCCAGGACCTCTTCCCGCTCGTCCCCGGCTCCTACAAAATCAGCATCCTTCTCAAGAGCCGCGTTTCGAGGGAGTTCACCTCCGCTGAAGCGGATCTTTTCGTCCCCGCGGCCGGAGTGTTCACTCTCTACGCGCCTTCGCTCGCAAACAGGGTCGACACGGCCTCCCGGTTCCGCGGCCAGAGCAAGCCCTTCCTGTTCGGCAGTCTCCAGCTCACGCCCTCCCCACGCAACGACTTTCTTCCCGGCGAAACATTGTACGCATTCTTCCAGCTCCAGAATGCGCCCGAGGATGTCCGGAACGGCGGCGACGTCGAGTACACGATCCTCAAGGAAACCGAAAAGGGACCGGAAACCGTTCACACCGTCAGAAGAGGCCTCGCCGAATACCCGGACAGAACGAACATTCTCGAAGAATTCTCCCTAGCCAACTACCCGGCCGCCGATTACATCCTCCGCGTCTCGGTCCAGGACGCCTCTCGAGCCCAGCGTGTCGCCGCCGAAGAGCGCTTCCTCGTCACGCCCCTTCCCAACCTCATGAGGCCCTGGGTTCTGTCCGTCCCGCAACCTCCATCGAACGCGCCTCAGTTCCTTCACATCGTCGGCACGGAATACATGAACAAGAAGGATCTGGCCAAGGCGCGGCCTCTTCTCGAGGCGGCCGTCCGCGGCGACCCGAACTCGGCCTCCTTTGCCCTCGACTTCGCGCGGCTCCTTCTCGAACTCAAGGATTACGCCGGGGTCAAGGCCGCCGCCCAGCCCTTCCTCGCCGACGCGCGGAAGTGGGATTTCCTCGAACCCGCCGGTCGGGCTTGTCAAGCCCTGGGCGAAAACGTTCAGGCCATCGCCTTCTACAAGGACTATTTGGCCCATTTCGGGGCCAACCTGGATGTCCTCAATGCCGTTGGTGAGTGTTATCTGCAGGCCGGGAACGCGGTGGAAGCCCTCGCCGCCTGGGAACATTCGCTCCGGATCGAGCCGAATCAGCTGAAGCTCAAGGAAAGAATCCAGGAGCTCAGGCAAAAAAAATGAAAGCCGGGATTTCCTTTCCAAGGGCC
>JBGOYP010000284.1:0-3816 GCA_041479785.1 Candidatus Aminicenantia bacterium
CCCGTCTCGTGGTCGGTGTACGGAATCGTCGGTCCCGCGTAGTCGACGAACATCTTCTCGCCCGCCTTGTGCTCCATCCGCAGGACCGGGGTCAGGACTTTCTTCCACCACCGATACCGTTGGCAGAACTGCGAGTAGTGATAACCCTGGGGAGTGCCTATGCGATATTCTTCCCACAGCAGCTCGCGGGTGACGCCCTTCTTGCGCAGCTCCCGGTTGACATAGGCCCAGTCCGGCTCCGCCTCCTTCCGGTAAGAAACGGGTTCGTGGGGGAAAAGCCGACGCTCAAGCTCTTCCTCGGAAAGCCCTTCCGGCAACGGCCAGATCAAGCCGGCCTCCGCCGCCCGTCCCAAATACTCCCGCACCGTCTCCTTGCCGATGAGACAAGCCCGGGCAATCGCCCGATAGCTCAACCCGGAAGCCTTCAGCCTCAGGGCCTCTCGTATTTTGCGCATGGATAACCTCGTTCGGGCCATTCGGACCTCCTTTCAAAGGAGGCATCTTGGCCCATTTTGGGTAAGTTATCCAGCGCCGCTTCAGATTCCGGACCCCTTAAAAAAGTGGCCGGAATCAACCGGAATCGGTGGCCGCTTTGAACCGGAATCGGTGTCCGGATTGAAACGGAATCACTGTCCGCTTTCAACCGGAATATACAGACACGAACAGTTCGGCTTCCCATTCGAGGGCGCCGGCGACATGAAGGGCGTCGAGTGTCCGGAGGGGATGCGTTTCGAGAAGGGCGATGGCGCGCTCTGCGACCGGCACCGTGATATTGCAGACGGTCATATCCTCGACGTCCAAGAAGAGGGCGCGTTTGATTTGGGCGAAGGCTTTCGCCGTGAGCCGCGATTCCCGGCGTAACCGGCCGAGCGCGGAGATGATTTCGACCGGGCCGACCAGGCTGACGGCGGTGTCCGTCGCGGCGGCGAGAAGACGATCGACCTTATCGCTTCCCGGCTCCCGGATATATCGTTTCGCCAGGCCGGACGAATCGAAAAACGTCCTCATCGGGCTGAGCGCCGCCTCTCATTCAGGATTTCGCCGCTCAAGGAAAGACCGGGAATTTGAAGCTTCAGACCCGGGCCCTTCCAATTCAACGTCGTTTTCGGCGGAGATGGGGGGAGAATATCGGCCACCGGCCTACCGTGGCGGAGGACCTGGATCGCTTCGCCGTCCTCCACCGCGTCGAAATAGGCGGCCGCGTTTCTTCGAAAATCGGTGAACGAGACTCGTTTCATGGCGTAATCCTCCCGTCGGGGATGATGCGGATAATGTACATTATTGTACATTTTCTAGCCGTCGTCAAGTCTCCATCAGAGAGGACGCCGGCGCGAGATATTCATTCTCGCTTGTCTCTCCTTTGGCCCGGGCGGTTTGCGCTTGCCGGGCGGAGTTGATAAAATCATTCGGCCATGGGCGAGTATTCGATATATCTTGAGACGGCTCGGGTCGTCGCGCGCGAAGCCGGCGACCTGCTTAAGCGCGATTATCGCCGGCCCGGCGAAGTCTTTTTCAAAGGCGAGGTCAACCTCGTGACCGAAACCGATACGGCCTCGCAGGACCTCATTTACGGCCGCCTGTCCAAGGCTTTCCCCGGACATGATTTTCTGGCTGAGGAAGGCCTAAACACGCATTCGGAGGCCGAATTCCGGTGGGTGTTCGACCCGCTCGACGGGACGACGAATTTCGCCCACCGGTTCCCCGTCTTTTGCGTTTCGATCGCGCTCGAACACCGCGGCCGGCTGGCGTGCGGAGTCGTTCACAACCCCATGAGCGGGGAGACGTTCTGGGGGGAGAGGGGCGCCGGGGCGTTTTTCAACGGAGAACGGGTCCGCGTTTCCAAGGTCGCCGACCTCGGCCGGAGCCTGGTCGCGACGGGCTTCCCCTACGACATCCGCGAGACGCGGACGAACATGTGCAACCATGACCATTTCCTACTCAAAGCGCAGGCCGTGCGCCGCTGCGGGTCGGCGGCGATCGACCTGTGTTATGTCGCCTGCGGCCGGTTCGACGGGTTCTGGGAAATGAAACTCAGCCCGTGGGACACGGCGGCCGGGGCGCTGATCGCCGAAGAGGCCGGCGGCCGGGTGACCGATTTCGCCGGGCGGCCGGTCGATATTTATCATCCCGAAGTCCTGGCGAGCAACGGCCTGATTCATCAGGCGATGCTCGACGTGTTGAGCACGGCATGAAAGCGACCAAGCTCCTCTGCGCGGCCGTCGTTTGGGCATTCCTCCTCCCCGGTCTCTCGTCGCGGCCCCAAGACAAACCGGCGGAGTTCGAGCTCGTTAAAAAATACATCCTCGTCGCGAGCACGGCGTGGGGGGACACAGGCATCGACGTCCAAGCCGGCGAAGAGTTCTGGTTCGAAGCGTCGGGAACGGTCACGCTCCAGAAGGACAACCCCGTGGCTGCCTGCGGCCCTGAAGGGCTCAATCTGCGGACCAAGCAACAGCCGCTGCCCGACCAGAACATCGGGGCGCTCGTCGGCAAGGTCCGGGAAAAGGTCGAGGTCATCGAGGACAAACAGACCGGCGAAAAAACGACGCGCGACCTGGGCGAGCCGTTCTTCATCGGCAAGGAGAACCGGGTTGCGGTCTCCGCGTCGGGCCGGCTCCTGCTCGGTGTGAACGAGAACGTGGTCGCCGACAACGACGGCGCGTTCGACGTGTTGATTTACCGGCGGAAATAAGGGCGGGATATTATTTCGGCGGGCCGTTTCCGGCCAGGCCGTTGTTCGTCAGTCCGTTCTTGAGCAGACCGTTCTTCGCCAAAAACTTTTCCAGGAACTGGGTGTTGTATTCGCCGCGGATGAAGTCCGAATTCGAGAGGATGCTCAGGTGGAGCGGGATGTTGGTCTTGACGCCGACGACGGTCGTCATCTCGAGTGCGGTCTGCATTTTTTTGATCGCGAGCTGACGGGATGGGGCGAAGGCGATGATCTTCGCTATGAGGGAGTCGTAATCCGGCGGAATCTGCCAGCCGCCATAGGCCGCCGAGTCCACCCGGATCCCCTCGCCGCCGGGCAGGACGAGAAAATCGATCTTGCCGGGCGACGGGGCGAATGTCACCGGGTCCTCGGCGTTGATCCGGCATTCGATGGCGTGGCCCCGCGTCGCCAGCTCGAACGGGAACGTCACTTTCTCGCCGGACGCCGCCCGGATCTGGGCCTTGACCAAGTTGATGCCGTAGACCATCTCGGTGATCGGGTGCTCGACCTGGATCCGGGTGTTGGCCTCCATGAAGTAGAAGTGCTTTTTCTCGTCCACGAGGAACTCGAACGTCCCGAGGCTCTCATAGCCGATGTGTTTGGCCGCGTCCTCGACGGCGCTCATCATTTTCTTACGGAGGCGCTCGTCCACGAACGGGGACGGCGTTTCCTCGAGCACCTTCTGGTATTTGCGCTGGACCGAGCACTCGCGTTCGCCGAAAACGATGATGTTGCCTTTCTTGTCGCCGACGACCTGGATTTCGATGTGGTGGGCGTCGGCCAAGTATTTTTCGATATAGACGGACGGGTCGCCGAAGGCCGATTTAGCCTCGTTCTGAGCGATCGGGAACTGCTCCTCGAGATGCTGGGCGTTGCGGGCGATGCGCATGCCTTTGCCGCCGCCGCCCGCCGTGGCCTTGATGAGAACGGGGAATCCCATCTCCTTGGCGATCTTCATCGCTTCGGCTTCGTTCGCCACAGCGCCGGCCGAGCCGGGCACGACCGGAATCCCAAGCTTCTTCGCGGTCTCCTTGGCCTCGATCTTGTCGCCCATGATCCGGATGTGCTCGGAGGTAGGCCCGATGAAGGTGATCGAGTGCTCTTCG
>JBGOYP010000285.1:0-3799 GCA_041479785.1 Candidatus Aminicenantia bacterium
AGGCGGTCGAACGTCTTCGGCCGCATCCGTTCGGCCAGGGGGACATGTTTATCGTCCGCGTCCATCGCCATGTCATTATACTAAAAAAGGCCGAGGAAAGGATTCCGGGTCTTGTGCCGCCGGATTAAAAATGATATTTTAGCCGAGGCACGGACGCGACCGTTCATGAGCTCGACAAAAACCCAAGAGAAGCTATTTTATCGGATCGACGAGGTCAGCCGGTTGACCAAACTGGACGAGGCCGTCGTCGAGGCCTGGGAGAAAGAATTTTCGTTCCTCCAACCCGGCGTCACCGGCGAGGGGCAAAAGATCTTCCGTGCCCGGGACGTCGACATGATCCGGCGGGTCAAGGAACTCCTGGACAAGAAAAACGTAACGCTGGCGGGCGCCGGGCGGCAGGTCGAGGCCGAGTTCGGCCTCAAGCCGAGGCCGTCCGTTCATCCCGACAAGCTCTTGAAAGCCCTGTATCAGGTCCGCGACCAGCTTCACGACATCGCCCAGAGCCTCGAGAAGAAACCGAAAAAGGGCTAACCTTTTTTCGGATTTTTTGGTATAATTTTTGCCCTTGCGTCGGGACGTGGCGCAGCCTGGTAGCGCACATGCTTGGGGTGCATGGGGTCGGCGGTTCGAATCCGCCCGTCCCGACCATGTTCCTTCCGTATGTCCCATGGAGGAATGACCCATGCGAATCGGCGTCTAAGGAATGAGCGCTATGGCTACGATCAAAAAAAGCAAAACCGATGAGCCCCTCATGGCTCAAGCATTAAATCTCGCTGACCTTGTCCGGTACCAGCCCGGCGCGATCGTCAGCCGGGAGGTCCTGCGGAAAACCGCCGGAACCGTCACCGTCTTCGCGTTCGACGACGGCCAGGAGCTGAGCGAGCACACCGCGCCGTTCGACGCCCTCGTCGTCGGCATTGACGGAGCGGCCGACATCGCCATCTCCGGACAGGCGCATCGCCTGAACGCCGGCGAAATGATCATCATGCCGGCCGACAAGCCGCACGCCCTCAAAGCCGTCGGGCGATTCAAGATGGCCCTGGTCATGATCCGTTCCTGAGGAGCACCGTCGCATGCCGTCCTTGCCGCTCGTTCTCCTGACGAATGACGACGGGTTTTTCGCCGAGGGGATCCAGGCGCTTTACCGCGGCTTGAAGGGACTCGGCCGTCTGTTCATCGTCGCTCCCGACCGGGAAAAAAGCGCGAGCTCTTTGGCCCTATCCCTGCGCCAGCCTCTCCGCGTCCAGCGGATCAGGCCCGATGTTTTCGCCGTCGACGGAACGCCGGCCGACTGCATCTACCTGGCGATGAAAAGGTTCCTGCCGCGCGTTCCCGACCTGATCGTGTCCGGGATGAACCCCGGGCCGAACCTCGGCCAGCAGGACGTCTCTTATTCGGGCACGGTCTCCGCGGCCATCCAGGGAACGTTCTTTCTCGTCCCGGCGATGGCCGTCTCGCTCATCGCCGACCCGGACGGTGTTTTCCACTTCAAGGAATCGTCTCGGGTCGTCCGCAACCTGGCGGCCGTCCTGCTCAAACACGGATTGCCGGAAGGCGTAACGCTCAACGTCAATATCCCTCCCCCGCCCGTTCGGGGCCTCCGCGTGACGAAGGTCGGCATCAAACGTTACGACCCCGAGGTCATCGAAAAGAAAGACCCGCGGGAGAATTCCTATTATTGGATCGGCCGGGGAAATCCTCGGACTCTGGGCGGCCCCGACAGCGACGTGGGCGCCGCCCACGACGGCTATATTTCGGTGACGCCGCTGCGGCTCGACCTGACGGACTATAAAACGATGGCCCTGCCGCTGATGACGAAATTGGGAACGGCCCTTAAAGGGACGTCGGCCGTCCGCCCTTCTTTTTCCGGTGTTTCAAGACCTCGACGACGGCGGGCACGAGCGAAATCAAAATGATGGCGATGATGACTAGAGAGAAATTCTTCTGGACGAAGGGGATATTGCCGAAGAAATATCCGCCGAAGACAAAGATCGCCACCCACCCGACGCCGCCGATGACGTTGTAGCTCAGGAACTTTCCATAACTCATCTTCCCGATGCCGGCCACAAACGGGGCGAACGTCCGGATGATCGGCACGAACCGGGCGATGATGATCGTCTCGGCCCCGTATTTTTCGTAGAAATTGTGGGTCCGGTCGAGGTATTCCTTCTTGAAAAAGCGCGTTTTTTCCTTGTGAAACACCTTCGGCCCGACGATCTTGCCGACCCAGTAGTTGACCGTATCGCCCAGAACGGCGGCCGCGGCCAAGATGAGGAAGAGGGCGACCACGTTCAGTTTGCCCTTAGCCGCGAACGTCCCGGCGGCGAAGATCAGGGAATCCCCGGGCAGAAACGGCGTCACGACCAGTCCCGTCTCGCAGAAGATCACGATGAACAGGATGAGATACGTCCAGACCTGGTAGGTCGTGATCAGCTTGTCCAAGTGAACGTCGAGATGGAGGACGAAATCGACGACGCTTTTCAGAAATTCCATGGCCGCTCCTTCGGTGGCGCGAACATGGCTTATATCGTAATCTCGAGGCGCATGTCAACCCAACCGGTTTCTGGTAAAATGAACGCGCCATGGACGCCGCGAAGAAGATCCGGCGCATCGAGCGCGCCCTCGAGGCGCTTGAGCCTCAGGAAGCCGACTGCGCGCTCTGCCCCCGCGCCTGCCATGTCGACCGTCACCGCGAAAAGCGCGGTGTCTGCCGGAGCGGTGACCGCGCCGGCGTGTCCCAAGCGCTGCTTCATTTCGGGGAAGAGCCCGTCCTGAGCGGCGTTTCGGACTGTTCCGCCGTCCGGCCCGGACAAAATCGGCCGAAACAGGGTTCGGGAACGATCTTTTTCACGGGGTGCAACCTCAAATGCCTCTTTTGCCAGAATTATCAGATCAGCTGGCTCGGCCAAGGCCACGAATTGAGTGACGAGGAGCTCGCCGGCGCGATGCTGTCCCTGGAAAAACAAGGCGCCTGGAACATCAATCTCGTGTCCCCGACCCACGTGATCGTTCCGGTCCTCCGGGCTCTAAAGATCGCTTGTGTTGCGGGGCTCGACATTCCCATCGTCTGGAACTCCAACGGCTATGAGAAAGCGGAAATCATCGAGAGGCTGCGCGGCGTCGTCGACATCTATCTTCCGGACCTGAAATACGTCTCCCCGGCCGTCTCAAAGCGCTATTCGGACGCCCCCGACTACTTCGACCATGCCGGACCCGCTCTTCAAGAGATGTATATCCAAAAACCCGACCTCGTTCTCGACGATTCGGGCATGGCCGTGCAGGGTCTCCTGGTCCGGCATCTCATCCTGCCGGGCCACGGCGATGACTCGGCGGCCGTGTTGGAATGGGTCGCGCGGGCCCTCACGCCCGCCGTGAGCATGAGCCTCATGAGTCAATACCGGCCATGCTTCCGGGCTCCGGACGAGCTCCGGCGAACGTTGTCCGTCGAGGAATACCGGATGGTCGCGGACCGGGCACGGGAACTCGGCTTCGAGAACCTTTTTCTCCAGCCGGGGATTCCCGGAACGGAGGACCACCTCCTTCCCGATTTCAGCCGAGACGACCCCTTTCGCTGGAAATAGGCGGCGCCTACTTCTTATAGACCTTCGGCTTGGAAAGCTGGGCGTCCGTGAATCCGAGGGCCAGCGCGATCTCGCGCAGCTTGGCCTGGATGAGCTGCAGGTTTTCCGGCCCCATCCGGAGCAAATGCTTTTGAACCGGGCTGAGTTCTTCGAGCTTCGGGTCGAGCATCGCGTACGTCGTGACCGTCTTCTCGAGACCGATCGGGTCGTCGACGACC
>JBGOYP010000286.1:0-3783 GCA_041479785.1 Candidatus Aminicenantia bacterium
GCGGAAAGGCAAATTCCTATCCCTCGAATTCAGGAGAACCGATCTAAGAAAGTTCTTTCCGAAGGAGGCCCTTATCGTGTGGTCGAAATCTGGGGGCAGCCCAAGGTAAGTTATTCAAGATTCACAAGATCGAACATCTTAAGTCTCAAATTTCTTCCTAAGAGACTTATTTCTTTGTGCAAAATTGTGTTAATAAGGCCTCCTCTTCTCATGGGGAATATGAATCTCAGTTTTTCCGTTTTTAATACTCTCAGCTTAGAGATTCGTTTTCATTGATAAAAGATCTCATTTAAGGCTAATTAATGGTGAAGAAACGAAAGCAACTATTTTATTATCATTGAATTAATTTGGGCCGCCCCCTTCTTTTACCTTCTTTTACCTTCCGTTATTGATAAATTCGTAGAATCGTATCCCGAACGGCGGTGTATTGAAAACTCCAGCCTCTGATTTTTACGGGCATGGCAAGAGTTGCGTCGTTGTTTTCTGCGTCCATGAAATGCGTCCAGCGCCAGA
Organism: Candidatus Aminicenantia bacterium; assembly: GCA_041479785.1. Lineage (GTDB taxonomy): Bacteria > Acidobacteriota > Aminicenantia > Aminicenantales > UBA4085 > JBGOYP01. The sequence continues at coordinate 514 of JBGOYP010000286.1, forward strand.
AGCACCCCCCCGCGACGCCATAGCGTTTGAACCGCCGGATAAGGCTTTCAAAAGCTTGGGACGTGCTCCAATTCGGGTCCGCCTGATACAACCCCATTTCCACGGCGATCACCCTCGATCCGTTGCGGCCGATGGTTTCATAGATATGCTGCAACGTTTCGTCCGCCCAGGCGTCCGGATCGGCGTCGGTTGTGCAAGGCACATCGAGATTGTTCGGATTAAAGCATTTCCGGTGTTCATATATGGAGATGGCGTAAGTCCGCTCGTTTTCGGCGATGCCGAGGTCGTCGAAGATCCACTTCAGGATTTCGGTCGTCTTCCAGAGATGTCTGTCAGTCGCCTCGGGACCGGCGCCGGGCTCGGCATCCACGAAATAGTTGCCGACGACGGCTTCCGCACTTAGTTTTGCGGCTGGAACTCCGAGGGACAGGCCGAGCTGGATAGCCCATTTGACGTATTGAACGGGGACGGATAAAGGTCCCAGCCAAAGGGGAGCTTCCGCCGGTGTCCCACAGGAATCCCCCACGCCATCGCCGTTGGAATCGACCAGGTGCGTATTGCCGCCGAAACAGACCAATTCTAGCGCCGGATGATTTTTGACAACGTTGAGGATGGCCGTCAGCCAGGCCGCGTTATTGTTCGGCGGCTGCTCCTCCATATGGGTGTTGTTCAGCCAGAGAATGATCTTGATTTGCTTGCTGTTGATCAGGTCAAAAAGCTGGACCAGGTTGATCAACTCCGTTCCGGTGGGATTCGGATACAATAAGCCCAGTGAAGGAGGTAAATTACAATCGGGAGGTTTGAAATCCCCGGAATAGTAAGAATCCGTCGCCCGCAATTCGAGGGCGATCGCGTTGACGTTGATTTTTTTCATTTCGTCCAATTGCAGCGCGACCTCGCCGGACACTCGTTGGCCGACGACGGTGTCGTAGCTGTTCAATTCCTTGACGATATCCCCCGGATAGTAGCCGGATGGCCAGCCACGTCGCTCGAACTGCACGAATAGCCCCTTGATGGCTAGCGGATCGGGAAAGTCGGTGACCGTGAAATCGCTGGCGGAAACGGCCGTTGATCCGTTCACCGTGACCGAGAATTTTCCTTTTGTACCGCCTTCGGGGACCACGACTTGAATCTGCGTCGACGAGGCCTGGAGCACTTTGGCCGGCAAGTCGTTCAATTTCACCGTGTTATTGGCCGGGGTGGAATTGAAATTCGATCCCGATATGGTAACCGCCGTACCCATGGTTCCACTGGACGGAGAGAAACTCATTATGGAGGGAGGCTGGATCGAAGTGGTCGTAGTCGTGGTCGTCGAGGTCGACGTCGAGCTCGTCGTCGTTGTCGTCGTATTGGGCCCGGAATTCGTCGCCTTGCCACATTGGGACATCCCAAAAACCAGCGCCGCGTAAAGAAGCGCATGGCGGAGCTTAAATTTATTTTTCATTCGGCCTCCGCCAGGAACAGAATAGTGAGACAGGGAAAATTCTTTTTCGCTCGGCCTCAGTGAAGGACCCGATAACGCGTTGAAATCCCAATTTTCCCTCGCTGGCCAGCATAAATCGACGTTCGCGGTATGTCAATGACGGTTGAAGTCGAGAGGAAATTCTCCCCAATAAAAAAGGGCGGAGAACCCAACCCGGGCTCTCCGCCCTTTTTTATTGGGGGGGATTTTCATCTGTCGCAGCTGGTCTCCGGGGCGGCCCGCCCAGTATTCCCCGTAGATTGCCGATAGGCTAAAGGGCTGACAAGATAAACCCTTCTGGTATAAGGTGATATTGGAATATTCAACTTCACCCGATGGGTGAAGACCTTAACCAGGAGGGCGAGAGCATGATATCTCAAGGCATCCTGCCATTCAAGATCGAACGCACGGAGGAACAGATCACGCCGCGGAGCGGTTTGGCGCTGTTCGCCGAAGTCATCCGGGCGTTGGGCGTGAAGCAGAAGGTCGAGGAGCATTTTCCGAAGCCGAGATCGAATCGGGGCTACGAGGCGTGGTCTTATCTTGAGCCGGTGTTGCTGATGCTGGAGGGCGGCGGACGTCACATCGAGGACTTGCGGGAGATCCGAGATGATGCGGCCTTGAGACAGTTGGTGGGGATTCGGGAGATGCCGTCGCTGTCGACGTACGGGGATTGGCTGGTGCGGATGGGGGCGGGCCGAGGCGTCGCGGCGATCCGGGCCGTGAACGACGAGGTGGCGGAGACGATTCATCGCCGGACGGGAACGCCGGATTACACCTTGGATGTGGACGCAACGGTGATCGAAGCCGAGAAGCAGGAGGCGGAGTGGACGTACAAGAAGGTCCGGGGGTATCAGCCGATGCTGGGCTTCTTGGCGGAGACCGGGCTCTGTCTGACGCATGAGTTTCGCAAGGGCAACCGTCCCGCACACCACGGGGCGGTCCGATTCTTGAAGCGGTGTTTGAAGCTCTGTCGGAAGATTCGACGTCTTCGTTCCGACAGCGCGTTTTATCAGGCGGATGTCCTGGCCTGGTGCGAAGAGCACGGGATCAGCTATACGATCACAGCCGACCAAGATCCTGCTGTTAAAGACGTTATCAAGACGGTCCGGGACTGGGCGGTGCTTCGCGATAAGGACGGGAAACTAACCGATCGGGAGGTTGGGACGGCCATCCATGTCATGTCGAAGAAGGGCGAGCCGTTCCGGCTGGTCATCCAACGTTGGCGGGATCCTCAGCTTCCGCTCTTTCAAAAACCGGAGTATTGCTATTATGTCATCGCCACGAACCTGGATGAGCTGAGCCCGGAGGAGGTCATCCGGTTTCATAACAAGCGCGGACAGGCCGAAAACGAGATCAAGGAGCTGAAGATCGGGTTCGGGATGGAGCAGATGACGAGCGGGGATTATCGGGCCAACGCGGTGTGGTTCGGGCTCGGGGTGCTGACGTACAACCTGACCTTGGCCGAGAAGCTTCTCTTTCTGGATGCGGAATGGAAAACGAAGACCGTGGCGACGCTCCGCTGGCAGATCATCGAGACGGCCGGCCGTGTGATCCGGCACGGCCGACGCCTTATCCTTCGTCTAGCCACGACGTGGGAGAAGTATGCGCTTTTCCTCCAGATGCGGCGGCGACTCAAGGCCTTTGGCGGCCTCTGAGTTCTCGCCGTTTTTTCTAAGCCTGATCGAGAACCCCAAGTCCAGGGAAGGTCCCCTAAAAAAAAGCCCAAACCATGACCTAGGTGTCACGCGCGAAAATCAAACGTTACCTTTTTGAGAAAACGGCGATCAAACTCCGGTTTCGATGCC
>JBGOYP010000287.1:0-3782 GCA_041479785.1 Candidatus Aminicenantia bacterium
AGGGTCCTGTCGGGGAGCGCTCGGGATATGCCGCCCGTCACCACGCGGATTTTCCCCAGCGCGGAAAATCCGCTCGACCACGCTCTCGAGCTCTCGGAAAAACTACGTTTTTCCGAACCATGCCCGCTCTCGCTCTCGGACGGGTTCCGAGCGGCATATCCCGATCGCCCCCGTTAAAAAGATTCGAATCAAGGGGAGCATCTCCCCGACACCCGGGACCCGCCCCGATAGACCTAACGTGTTCGATGCTCAGCGGGACAGATGTCCTCCGGGGGTGACGTTTCGAACCCGGTTTTTCCGATTTTTCTTGAGGGGCGGATTGGCATGGAATTTGCTGTATTTAATATGGATATCGCAGGAAGGAGCAGAACGATGACTCGAAAGGGAAAAACGGCAATCCTGGTGCTGAGCTTAGCGGTCCTCGGGTCCTCTCTCCGGGCTCAGGGCAATTATAAAGTCGTCAACGGGCCGGAGGAGATGTATTTCGGCCATGTCAGCCTGGTCGACGTCAAAAATGACGGTCAGGACGCGTTGGTCGTCCGGGTCGGGCGCGAGCAAGCCGAAGTCGCGGTCCTGAATATGCCGCTCGGCCCCGGCGATACTCTCCGCACGTCCGGCCAACGCCGGCTCGAAGTCCAGTTCGATAACGCCACCATCATGCGCCTCGACTTTGACACTGAGCTGAAGATCGAGACTATCCTGGCCGAGAGCCTGAGTTCGAAAGACAGTAAGGTGACGAATTTCGTCCTCAACAAAGGCCGGCTCTACGTCATGTACAAGGAATACAACGCTAAGGAAATATTCCAGGTTCTGACGCCTAATGCCGCCATCAAATTCAAGCACGCCACCGTCGCTTCTCTCGCGTTGGAGGGCAACGGAAACACAAAAGTCCAAGTCGAGTATGGAAAATGTTATGTCCTGGCCGGGCCCGACGCCAATCGCCTTGAGGAAGAGGAAATCGCCAAGGGAAAGAGCGCAACGATTTCCGCGAACGGCGCGATCAAATTGGGTGTGTCAAATCCCGAGACGGAGTTCGACACCTGGAACAAATCCATCAATAAAAATTTCGAGGATCTGCACGAGGGTTTGACCCCTCTTCCGAAGGCTATCCAGAGATTGCCCAAGGCCGTCTTTTACTTCGCCCAGACCTACGGCAACTCCAACGGAGAATGGCTTTACGACGATTATTTCGGCTATGTCTGGCGGCCGTTTTACAACGATGCCTACCCCTCAGGGGTCTGGCAGCCCTATCTATACGGACATTGGACGTCCTTCGACGGCCAGTTGTACTGGGTTCCCGATGAGCCCTGGGGATGGGTCCCGTATCATCTCGGCGTCTGGCAATGGGATGAGAAAAAAGGCTGGCTCTGGATTCCCGGGTCGGCGTTCGCGCCCGCCTGGGTCGACTGGGCGTTCTTCTATGGAAACTCCTTTTCCTGGCGGCCTTGGGGCATGTGGGATTGGGGCTATCTTTGCGGCATTGACTACCTCCACGGCAATAACTTCCTTTTATTGCTTCAGATGGGGATTTATTTTGATTGGCGATATAACGGGATCAAGGCGGGGGATTTCGAAAATCTGTGGGGGCAAGAGGATAATATTTTCGGCGCGAATTCCCAAAATCGTTTAAATAACGTGAAGACGGTCGTGACGAAAGACCAGCTCAAGAAACCCGCCGCGCCGCCGTTCGCGATGCCCAAGGAATTCGCGAAGATCATGAAGGCTCTGGACAAAGGATTGAGTAATAACGATACGCGTCTGGTCAATTCCCTCCGGGCCATCGGCCGGCAGGCCGTCGTCGTTCAGAGTCGGGACTTGAGCGCGCCGAAAATCTCCGAGCGGGCGGTCAAGCTCGAAGCCTATTTGCAGAAGTTCCGGCCGCGACTTCCGGTGGAACCAGAGAAATCGGCCGCGCTCCTCCGGCCGCAGTCTCTCCAGAATTCGGCTTTCTCTGCGGTCCGCGCGTTCCGGCCTTCCCCGAACGCGGCTTCCACGGGCCCGACGCTTTCCTCCGGGCAAAATCTCTCGAGACAAAGAATGACGCCCCTCTCGGCCCCTTCTCGCATCCCGGCGGGCTTGACCGCGATGATCGCGCCGCTCGTATCCCGAGTCTCCGACTGGAACCCGGACGTCCGCGCCGCTCAACGCCTCGGGGCGTCCATCCAATATTCGAGCGGGACGAATCAAATTTATTCCCCCGAGCTTCGAGTCTCGTCGCTGAATGCCGCCTCGGTCAACAATCCGTTGCGCCCCAGCTTTTGGGATAGGATCGCGCGGAACCCCGCGTCCGACGTGAGCGGGGGATATGCGTCTTCCGGGGGAAGGAGCGATGCCACGGGCGGTTCCATGAGCGCCGGCGCTTCGGCCGGGTCTTCCGGGTCGTCGAGCGGTTCGTCTTCAGGCGGCGGACATATCCGTCATTGATGCCATAGCCGCATCACGAGAAGCGGCGCATTCAGCAGGAGCCGGTCGAAGGCGACCCGGTCGGCGAACGCCTCTTTGAACTCCGGCCGGAGCGGTTCGACTGGCAGAAACTTCCTTGAGAGCGGATTGAGGTAGCTTCCGTTCTGCTTGATCCGGTAATCGAGGTGCGGCCCAGTCGATTCTCCCGTCGACCCCACTGCGCCGAGGATGGTCTTGCCGCCGACGACGCGGTCGCCCTTCTTCACCGAGACGCGCTCCAGATGGAGGTACATCGTCTCAAATCCGTTTTTATGGCTGACCGTGACCATGTTGCCCGAAGGCCCGTTCGGTCCGGAGAACGTCACCGTTCCGTCGGCCGTGGCGCGCACCGGGTAGCCGCGCGGCGCGCCGTAATCGACGCCGTAATGCGCGGTGTAGATTTTATGGAGCGGATGCAGGCGCCTCGAGCTGAACCCGGACGTGACGCCGAAGGGGAGGGGGGACCGCAGGAATTCCTTTCGGACGGATTTTCCCTCCCCGTCGAAATGGTCGGCTTTTTTCGTGTCGGGATATTCGAAGCGGAACGCCTCATACGTTTTGCCCCGGCACGTGAATTCGGCGGCGAGGATGTCGCCGTAGCGAACGAAGCGTCCGTCGAGATACTTTTTTTCGAAGACCATCCGGAACGCGTCCCCGACCAGGGGCTCGGTGTTGAAATCGATGTCCCACGCGAACAGGTCGGCCAGGGCGATGGCGATCTCGTCGGTCTCGCCTTTGCGCTCGAAGACGCGGATGACGTTGTCCTCGACCGTTCCCCAGAAGCCCACGGCCCGGGTCTCGTAAGGATATTTTTTACGGGCGGCCTTGAAGTCCGGTCCGTCGCGCGCCACCGCGAGAAACTCGTCGTCGTCGATCCCGTATTCGATGGTTTGGACGCGGCCGTCCGCGTCGGCCGCGAAACGCAGCCAATGACCGGCGATGATCTTGCCGAGATTGACGGGGGGGCTGGTCTGCCGCAGGACTTGGTCTTTAAGCCGGTCGACGTCCTGGGCGGAGAAACCGCCGGCGCGGAGCAGGTCGGAGAGGGTCTGGCCTTTTTTGATGACGACCTCGGTCATCGTCAAGCGGGACGCCTCCGGACCGGCCGGGAGGGAGAGGGCGGGGGGCGTTGCCGGACTTCTCCGCGGCGCGGCGTGTTTCGCGAAAAACCGCACCAGCGTGATCCCGGCGACGACCGCGAGCAAAGCGGCGCCCGCGACAAAGCCGATTCGGGCGACGCGGAGGCGGCGCGTCCTCGGCGGGCGCCGGCTCCGGTTGTTTCTATCAAACGTCATGACCGCGCTTTATTAACGCCGACCCGGTGACCGTGCAGGATTCCA
>JBGOYP010000288.1:0-3772 GCA_041479785.1 Candidatus Aminicenantia bacterium
AAGCGCGGAGAACGCCTTCGGTTACGTAACGGGAAGCGCCGTCGGCGCTCACCTCTTCAAGATACGCAAAGAAATCCCCGTCGGTCGCGGTCGACCCGACCCAGAGATGAACTTCGGGAAACCCGGTGACTTCCACTTCGGTTTTGAGAGGTTCGGTCGTGTACGTCAATCCTCTTCCGTCGTTGGCCGACATATCGGGATATCCGAATCCGCCCCCGACCGTATTGTCCCAGCGCGTCGTCGTCCCGGACGTCGCCGCATAATCGACCTTGTATTGGTCATTCGCCGGGGACCGGGTCGATGCGTTTTTCCCGAGGCGGCCGTCGTTGACCGAGACCGCGCTCCCGGACCGGCCGGAATCAAAATAATAGGCCGTCGGAACGGATTCCGGCAAAGGCCATTGGCCCGCCGTCTTCCAAATGTTCTTTTTCGGCTCGAACATGACCTGGTACGTGACGGGCGGCTCGTTCATGATGCCGTTGTCGATGCCTTTGAGCCAGAAGTCGAACCAGCGCAACTCCTCGACGGCGCCCAGAGAGAATTCCTCTTTGAGAATGTCCGCGTCCTTGGGCGAGTGCGACCAAGCTCCGACAAGGAGTTTCTTGGGGTTCGTGAAATTGCCGAACATTAGAAAACTGTGATGCGTGAAGCCGTCGAACCACCCTCCGAGAATATACATGGGAATGCCCGAATCCGAGATCTGTTGAATATGCGCGGCGGGCTGCCATTCCAAATACGGAATCGAATCCGTGACAGCGTCCCGGCTGTTCCGAAACTTGAGCCTCTCCATGACCGTGATGAGCGGCCGGTTTCCGGCCTTGTGCTCTTCGATGGCTTTGGCGAGCAGCGCGCCGTTTTTATCTTCGTCAACGGGCGCCGCGTTCTCCGTCGTGTCCAACCGAGTCATCAAATCGCTCCAAGTCCGGACAAAATCCTCCTTGAAGACGCCCCCCTGCGACCCCACCTCATAAAGGTCGAACAAGGCCGCGACCGGAAAGATCGCTTTCAGATGCGGGGGCTTCGTGCTCGCGGCCATGAGCTGGGTGGTCGCGAGGTAAGAGCCTCCAAACATCCCGATTTGTCCGTTCGACCACGGCTGGCGGGCCAGCCATTCCGTAATCTCATAGGCGTCCTGCGTTTCTTCTTTCCAAAAGATGCCCAGGGCTTTGCCGAACGAGGCCCCCGATCCGCGGGCATCCGCCGAGGCCGCGACATAGCCGTGCATAACCAGGTTGCGGATGTCCGCGCTGTCGGCGATGGAAATTAGCCGGTTTTTAACCTGGAAAACCCGCCGGTAGCGATTATGGGTCCAAATGACGGGAAGCTTCTCTTCGGCGACCTTGCCGTCTTTCGCCGGGCGGATGATGTCGATGGCGATTTTCACCCCGTCCCGCATGGTGAGGTACTGTGAGCTTCGGACCGCGGAATCGTATTTTGCCTCGGAAAAACCCGAGTATTGACCGAATCGCGAAATTCGCGGGGCGGCCTGAACGGGAGCTGAAGGGGACGGCGTCTGGGCGCGCACCGCCAAGACCGTAGCCGCGACGAGCAGCAGGATAAGGAAGCGTCGTTGATAGCGCATATAACCCTCCGACGCCGGGATTTTACCCTAATTCGCCGCAGTACGCTAGAATCAGGACCGGCGACCGCGGCCGAAGTCCGCGCCTTCCAGCCTAAAATATTGACTTCTTCATATCTTCGGAGCTACATTGAAGCCAGGGAGAGAGCCGATGGAAAGGTCAAATGATTATTTCGGTTCAACGCCCGTGACGAAACGATTAATCGACCTTATCGAGGCAAATGCGGGCGCGTTGACGCAATCCTGGATGCGGTCGGTCCAACAGGACCCGGGAACGCCTACGTACGCGAAATACGGGGATGAAAAAGAGCTCTATCAACGAGCCTTCCGGGTCTTCCGTCAGCTCGGCAAATGGATCTCGGAAGACACGCCCAGGGAAGAAATGAAAATCTACTGGACAACCCTCGGCCGGCAGCGCCGGAAGGAAGGTTTTCCCATGTCCGAGATCGTCCAGTCGCTCTTTCTCATCCGGCGCCATCTCTGGGACATGGTCGAATCCGAAGGTCTTCTGGACACGGCTTATGACCTTTACCAGGCTATGGAGCTTCACAATCGGGTGACGCTGTTCTTCGACCGCGCGGTTTTTTTTGCGGCGTGCGGCCACGAAGCGCGGGATTGACCCCCGGCTTTTCCCTGTGATATAAGGGGGCCATTCCGACCTTTTTCCAAAGGAGGCTGGCGTGAAGCACCCTCATCTCCCGGTTTTCATCATTTTCGTCCTGGTCCTCTCCGCGACCGCGCCCGCGGCGCAAAAAATTCCGGTCACGTTCGCGGACTATCACGGCTACACGGGCGCCGTCAATTACGTCAAGGCGGTCGCGGCGGCCTACCCCGACATCACCGAACTCATCGAGATCGGTAAAAGCAGCCTGCATAAACGCCCAATCTATATTCTCGTCATCTCGAACATGAAGACGGGGACGACGGTCGACCGGCAGGTCAAGCTCGAGCACATGCGGAACCTCGAGGTCAAGGACATCCCCCATTTCAAGCCCTATATCGGGAAGCCCGGCCAATACATCGACGGCGGCATGCATGGAAACGAATATACGGGTTGCGAGGTCTGCCTCTATATTATCGATAAACTCGTTTCGGGCTATGGAACGAACCCCGAAATCACACGGCTGGTGGATACCAAGTGCTTTTACGTCAATCCCGTCGTCAACCCCGACGGCGTCTATAACAGCGTCGAACGGGAGCTGTCGCAGCGCGGCAACAGCATGTCCGTATCCGACGCGGCCAAAAGCCCCATCGATTTGAACGGCGACGGCCATTTCACCCAATTCCGATACAAAGACCCCAAAGGCGAATACGTGATCGATGACAAGGATCCGCGCCTGATGGTCCGCGTCGCCGCCGGCGAAACGACCTCCAAACAACGCTATAGCGTCGTCCCCGAAGCCCGGAATAACGAAACCGGGATCGACGTCAACCGAAATTTCTCGGAAGGCTGGTGGACCGACGACGGGCTTCCCGGGGGAACGGGGTCCTACCCAACCTCCTCGCCCGAAGCCCAAGCTATCGTCGAGTTCGCGGTCAATCACCGCAATATCCTCATGGTTCAGAATTTTCACACCTCGGGCGGCTTCACCTATCGCGTCCCCGGGACGGCGCCGGATACCGCTATGGCCGCCAAGGACGTCGCCTTTTACGACCTTGTCCTCGGCAAGAAGTATCTTGAAATCATCGGTGAGGCCGTGCCCGAGCCATGGCAAAAACCGGAACAAATGGCCGATTTCAAGGCCAAGCTCCGGGCGACGTCCAAGAACAAATACGCCATCGACCGCGGCTATGAAATGCCGCGCGGTTGGATCATGGGCTACAACGAAGAGCGGGAACAACGCTACGGATACGGCATGGTCATCGACTGGTGGTTCCAGCAATTCGGCGCCTACGCCGTGACGACCGAGCTCTGGAACCCGGAGAACGACATCCCCGGTTTACCCAAAGTCGAGGGCCAAGGCCCCGAAGCGCGCCTTGATCGGGAACGGCAGCAGCTCAAGTGGCAGGACGTGAAATACGGCGGCAATCTGTTCGTTTCCTGGAAGCCGTTCAAACATCCTGAACTCGGCGACGGCGAGATCGGCGGCTGGATCCCAAAATACCGGAGCAACGCCTGGCCGGGCGAGCCCCTTCTCGGCGTCTGCGAAAAGCACTGGCAGTTCGAGCTGTTCCGGGCCGGACTTTTGCCCG
>JBGOYP010000289.1:0-3740 GCA_041479785.1 Candidatus Aminicenantia bacterium
CTTCAAGAACACCATCATCATCATGACCTCGAACCTGGGAAGCCAAGCCATTAAGGATCTCAGCCGGGATTATGGGGCGATGGAGCGCGAGATTAAGAAGACCCTGGAAAGCCATTTTCGGCCGGAATTCCTCAACCGGATCGACGAGGTCATCATCTTTCGGCCCTTGTCCCGGGAGACGATCGCCCGGATCGTCGATCTTCAGGTCGACCTCCTCCGAAAACGGCTCGAAGGTCGAAAGATCGGCGTCGCGCTGACCGCCAAGGCCAGGATGGTTCTCGCGGAAAAAGGGTTCGACTCCGTCTATGGCGCCCGGCTGCTGAAACGGACGATCCAGCAGGAGATCCAGAATCCCTTGGCTATGAAAATATTGAGCGGGGACTTCAAAGACGGCGACACGGCCAAAGTCGATGTGAACGACAAGGGAGAATTCATTTTTAAAATTTCACCTCTCGCCACAACGGAGAAACACGAATGACCATCGATAAAGCGGTCATTCCCGCGGCGGGCTTCGGGACGCGGTTTCTTCCCGCGGCGAAAGCGGTTCCCAAGGAAATGCTCGCGGTGGTCGATAAGCCGATGATCCAATACGCCGTCGAAGAGGCCGTTGCGTCCGGGATCAGGCAGGTCGGGATCGTCATCAGCCGGTGGAAGTCGTCCATCGAGCGTCATTTCGGCCCGGGCCCGGAGCTCGAGGAGTTTCTGCGAGACAAAGGAAAAGAAGAGCTTGCGGCCGAGGTCGCCCGGGTCGGCCGCCCCGCCCAATTCACGTTCATCGACCAGCCGCAGCAGCGCGGCCTGGGACACGCCATTCTCATGGCCGAGCCGTTTGCGGCCGGCCGACCGTTCGCCGTCCTCAACCCGGACACGATCTATGACGGCGATGTCCCGTGCCTCCGGCAGCTTTTATCCGTATTCGATGATAAGCGTTCGACCGTGGTCGTCCTCGGCAGGATCGACCGGGACGGGATGAGTAAATACGGCGTCGTCCGGGCGAAACATATCGCCGGCCGGGTTTACGAAGTCGAAGACCTCGCGGAGAAACCCGGCCCCGACCGGGCGATGTCCGACCTCGCCGTTTTAGGGCGTTATGTGTTTATGCCGGGGATTTTCGAAGCCCTCCGCAAAACGCCTCCCGGCGCGGGCGGAGAGGTCCAAGTCACGGATGCGATCCGGCTCCTTTTAGAAAAAGAGCCCGTGTTTGGCGTCCTGTTCGAAGGCCGGCGGTTCGACGCTGGCGATAAATTCGGGTTTCTCGAAGCCACGATCCATTTAGCTCTCCAACGGCCCGAATTCCGGGACCGATTGCGCGAATTGCTGCGGGCTTTAAACGAGGACGAACTCCGGAACCGGTAGGAATTTTCAGTCCCTCGCCGCTATCTCACGCCCTTGAGGGCCGCGTACTCGCTCAGTTTAAGGAGCGCCGCTTCTCGGTCTTCTTTAGATAAATCATTGAAGCGAAAATTTTCATTCCGAGCGCTACCAGCCCATGCTCCTATGAGTACGCCAAGGCCTAGTCCGAGAACTCCGTATATAACGGCCTTAGTTCCGCTTGAAAAATCAAACCATTGGTGTGCAGGCTCAGCGAATCCGTAACCCGCTCCTAGGCTGGCACCGATTATGCCTCCCCACAGCATTCCTTTTCCGACCTTTGATTTCATGATGACCTCGACGTTTTCTATATCTTCGATGGCAACGGAGACGCTTTCCCCCGTCGAAGTCTCACTGAACGAAACCACCAACGCGTTACGTTTGACGGCTAGGAGTTCTCCCCGTGCTAGAAAGCCGCCTTTTCTTGTGACGACGACATTCGCCCCATGGTCATCCATCCCCGACAATGGAGCTAACAATAGCACTGTGATAAGACAAAAAGCCAACGCGATTTTAGATTTTTTCATGTCCGTCCTCCCCGTTTAGTACGTCTCATTTCGATATCTAGGCTGCGGTCTGACCCCGCCGCCCTTATATCACCCCCTTGAGGGCCGCGTACTCGCTCAGTTTTAGGAGCGCCGAATCTCGCTCTTCTTTAGATAAATTTTCGAATTTCAATATTTGGGGTGCAGTCCCAATTTTTTTGTGGTCAATACCAAAATACCCCATGCCAATAATACTACTGGTATCGCATTAACCAGAATTGTCCATACGATTTCTATCCTCCGACCCTCGAACGACTCAATATCGGAAATAGGAACGGCAATCGTATCGGTAAAATATTCGACCGTAAGAACGCCACTCGCATCTTCGGTCATCGAGATAATCCAATAGACCGACCCATCCGCCATAATCGCCGCCTTTTTCCTTCCAATGGAATCCGTGATGAATTCCTTCACGTCCGAGCGCTGAATTTTATTTAGTCTTATTTCTTCCCCTGTTCTGACGCCGACGACGTAGTCTTTTACTATAAGCCATTCCTTCGAAAACACAATCTTTTCCCCTGATTTCATGACTAGGCTCGCGATTCCTACGCCTTGGGTTTCTTTAGGCGTCAATTCGGGGGCAGTTACCTTATATGTCGAATAAATCGCGCATGACCAGTCAAACACAAGAAACGCAAAGAGAACGAAAAGAACGAGAATTTTTCTTGCCATGAAACCCTCCAATATGCTTATCGTATTCATCCTCCGCCTAACATTCCGAAAAATCAACCCATTCGACTCCCCGGGCTGAAGCCCGGGGTATGCTCAGGGTTGATACTGAGCGGCGCTTTTTACCCCGATTTGAAAATCGGGGTTTGGCGCCACGAACGTATCAAACGCCTTTTCCTCTGCTATCTCACACCCTTGATGGCCGCGTATTCGCTCAGTTGGAGGAGAGCCGCTTCTCGGTCTTCTTTAGAAAAGTCGAATCGAAAAGTTTCGTTCCCGCCGCTTGAAATTGCTGCGCCAATGCTTACCCCGAGAACGCCGCCGATAATTAACCCGTAAATTGCGCCATCACTTGCTGAAACAAAGCGACCCCAGTCGCGGCTGTAGCTGGCGGCAGAGACAAATAATCCGCCAAGCGTTCCTATACCGCCACCGACCGGCGCACCCCACAATGTTCCTTTCAGGGCATTTGATTTCTTGCTGACATCGACCTCTCGGATATCTTCGATGGCAATGGATATACTTTGCCCCGTTGACGTCTCGCCTGCTGAGACCACCAATGCGTTCCGTTTGACGGCCAGGAGTTCTCCCTGCGCTAGAGTGCCGTCTTCTCTCGTGACGACGACATTCCTGCCATGGTCATCCATCGCGGCCAAAGGGGAAATCAATAACGCCGTGATAAGGCAAAAAGCCAACGCGATTTTAGTTTTTCTCATGTCCGTCCTCCTCGTCCATCATATCTCATTTCGCTATCAATGTAGGCGATGGCCGGATAAAAGTTGTCAGGAATTTGTTAAGAATTTGTCATTTTTTCGTTAAAGATGATTTTCGTCCGGAGTCTGACGTCAGCTGAATATTGATTTCTGGATATTATTTCAGGACATCCTTGGCAGGGAGGAGAGGGGGGAATAGGAAAAGAGAAGGGGCACCATCGGGGGCTTGACAGGCATCTGGAATATCAGTATATTAGATAATGCTAATAAACTAAATTACCATCGCTCATCTAGAAGGAGACAAGATGCAAGACAAGGTTAAAGTGTTCAAGGCGCTTTCCTCCGAGTCCCGGCTCAAAATCGTCCGACTGCTCAAGGAACATCCCCAATGCGTCAACGTTATCGCCAAGAGGCTGGGCATGACCCAATCGGCTGTTTCCCA
>JBGOYP010000290.1:0-3731 GCA_041479785.1 Candidatus Aminicenantia bacterium
CCCAGCGGGTCCCCCCGTTGCGGGCGACCTCAATCGACCCGTCGAGCTGCTGGAGGAGGAGGTTGACGAGCTGCAGCCCGAAGGTTTCGGCCGAGCGGACGTTGACGTCTTTAGGAAGGCCGACGCCGTCGTCCTGGACGACCAGCTCGAACATCCCGTCCTCGAAAGGCCGAAGGGCGATTTGGATCGTCCCGACGGCGCTTTCGGGGAAGGCGTGCTCCAGGGCGTTGGAGATGAGCTCGCTGACGATGAGCCCGCAGGGGATCGCGGTGTTGACGTCCAGGACGACGTCGTCGATCCGGACATCGAACCTGATTCGGTCCTCGTTCACCCGCCAGACGTGGGCCAGATAGTAAGCCAGGCTGCGGACGTAGTCGGCGAAATTGACGTGGGCCAGGTCCTTGGATTGATAAAGCTTCTCGTGGACGAGCGACATCGACCGGATCCGGAGCTGGCATTCCTTGAGGCGGATGAGGGCCACGGGGTCCTTGATCTCGTCCGATTGGAGGTTGAAGAGGCTGGAGATGATCTGCATGTTGTTCTTGACCCGATGATGGATCTCGCGGAGGAGGACTTCCTTTTCGCGCAAGGAGGCCATGATCTTGTCCGCGGCCCGTTTGCGCTCGGTCGTGTCGCGGACGAAGACGACAAGAAGGGACGCCCGGCCGATGTTCGTCGGGAGCATGCTGACGTCGCAGGGGAAGACCTCGCCGCTTTTCCGTTTATGGACGGACTCGAAGAAGAGGCGACCCTGGTTGAGGACCTTCGCGACGCGGGTCGGCAGGTCGGCGCGGATGTCGTCGGGCACCAGATCCTCGACGGTCAGGTCGAGGAGGTCGTCCTTGGGGTACCCGAACATCTCGGACGCGGTCCTATTGCAATCGAGGATTTTTCCGTCGCGCGTCTCGAGGAAGATGGCGTCCGCGGACGCCTCGAACAGCGCCCGGTATTTGGTTTCGCTGCGCTTGACCGCCTCCTCGGCGGCCTTGAGGTTGTTCACTTCGCGTTCGAGCGCCTCGAGCATCGTGTTAAGCCCCGTGGCGAGGGAGGCGACTTCGTCGCGGCCGCCCAGCGCGATGCGCGCGGAAAGGTTTCCGGTCGTTTCCACGTCCAGCGTAAAAGCGGACAGCCGATGAACGCGCGACGACACCAGGCGTTCGAGAAGCACCTGGCCGAAGAGGAGACTCAGCACGGAATACGCGAAAAAAGCCGTGAGGAAGTACCGGAGGCCTCCGAGAAACTGGTCGTGAAAGGCGCGGGGCGCTTCGATCGTCAGGACGAACGCCGCGTTCGCCGAAACGTCCTTGAACAGGGCGCCGCCGGCGATGCGGTTCGGCCCGAGGATCTCCACGGCCGTGGGACGGGCTTCGGAGGCGAGGTCGAACCGGGCCCGAAACGCGGCGGGAAGGCTTGGGTCGGATGGGGCATAATGCCGGATCGAGAGGTTTGTAATGGTCCCGAGCCGCGCGACCGCCCGGTCGTCGAAACGCCGGGCGATAAGAAACGTCCCGCGCGCCGGGCCGACGCCCTCGCTCGTGAGAACCGGCCGCGAGGCGAAGAGATACGTTTCCTCGGGTAGGACGAGAATTCCGGAGCGCCCGGTCGGCGCGTCGGGTCGCATCACGAGCGGGCTTCCGGGAACGAGCCGCGAGACCAGGCTGGCCGGCGTGGAGACCTCCCGGCGCGTGGCCGCGTCGAAGGTTTTCGCGAACACGAGACGTCCGCTTTCGTCGAGAACGACCAGGGCATCGATGCCGTCGGCCGTGAGTTTCGCGTCGGAGAGGTTGGATTTGATGTAGTCAGGGTTCCGGTCTTGGACAAAACGATAAGTGCCGTCCCAGGCGGCGAAGTCATTGGCCTGACGGTCCAGGGCGGTTAGCTCCTGGTCCACGGCGTTGATAACGCGCTGCACATTGTCCCGGGCGCGGATCCGCTCCTGGGCGTTGGAGTTCGGTTCCAGGATGACCCGGGAAAGGATATAGGTCGCGACCAGGGCGAACCCGGTCATCAGGGCGATGACGATAAAGATCTTCCGGCGAACGGTCATGGTCGTCCTTCTCGATCGCCGTCATTATCCCGCCGCGACGCGAGGAGCGGCAATCACCGGGCCGGAGCATTCCAGGGGTGATTTTTCCTCCCCGGGCCTCCCCTCTAGGGGTGAGAACGCCGGACATTGGGCAAAATGCTTTTTGCGGCCGGAGGGATTAGGACTTTGCGTTCAACAACCTTCTGAGGAATTTCAGATCTTCGCGATCTTTCGCTCGGCCCGCGGCTCTTTTCATCCGGATCATATCCTCGAGAGACGGGAAAAAAACGTCCACTTTCCCTATCCTGCCAGAGATCTTATTTTCCCAAATCTCATCAAAGGAAACGCCTTTGACAAAAGGGTGAATGTCCGTTTCAAGGACGTATTGACGGATCAGGACCTTATGGGTCAGAAAGTCGTTTTCCTTGAAGTCGGCCAGGTCATAGCCGAACTGACGAAGAGCCCTCATCACCCTGCGGACGTTCGAACGTGACGGTTTAACGAAAAGATCGATATCGAGCGTTGCCCGAGCATAGCCATAGGCCGGGAAGGCCGTCGCGCCGATCACGACGAATATGGCCCTATTTTCGTTTAGTAATTGAAGGAGCTGTTCCGTGGCCATGTCGTCGGAGTAAGATCCGCATCTCCCGGCTTTTCCGTTTCATGAGCAGAAAGCGCTGGCGCGGGGTCAAAGAACGCAAATAATTCAACTCGAATTCGATCTCGCGATCCTCATCCGAATTCTTGAGAAGGAGGATTCCCCCTGCGTTTTCCCTGCGATCCATGGAATAATTATACTACAAATCGATCGAGGAAAATGCTCCTCGGGACGGACTTCCCGGATCTCTCCTTATCGGGAAGAATATTTTTCCCGCAAATATCGTTCGAACCGCCTGGCCAGATTGTCGGCCAGAATGATATTCGCCGCGATCACAACAAGCGTTTGATGCTCGGTTCAAGAAATGATAGACTTTTCCCGCACTCAGTTATGAAATCTTCCCCAGGCGGAGATTCTAAGAAAATCGGGCGCCGGGAAGTCGCATCTTATTGATAATGCTATAGATGCGCGTGTTTCACTT
Source organism: Candidatus Aminicenantia bacterium (assembly GCA_041479785.1). GTDB lineage: Bacteria > Acidobacteriota > Aminicenantia > Aminicenantales > UBA4085 > JBGOYP01. The sequence continues at coordinate 3,106 of JBGOYP010000290.1, forward strand.
TGGGGGCGGTTAGCTCAGCGGTAGAGTATCGGTCTTACACACCGGTGGCCGCAGGTTCGAACCCTGCACCGCCCACCAGGTTTATCCCTGATGGGATGTGGCTTTTTGGCAAACTCTCATTCTATTCGGAACACCACAAACCTTGTTTGACACTGATTAATGCCTTTGTTATAAATCTGCTCAAGGGGAAATGAAACTCCTGCAGCCCGAGGGATTCAATGCCTATCAAGAAATCTGAACTCTACTCCTCCCTCTGGAAAAGTTGCGACGAATTGCGCGGCGGCGGATCACGGGAATGATTCTCATGGCCTGATCAAGGTCCTAAAGAAAGGAGAATTATTATGACCATTGAAGAACGCTTGGAGAACATGGAAAGAGAACTGGAGCACCAGAAACGGCGCAACTACTGGCTGCTGGGAGCAATTCTGCTATTGGTCGGGGGATTGATCGCAACTTGGGTGTTTAAGACAACGGTGACCCTTGCGCAAGCACAAGTGACAGGAACGGCAAAGGAGATCCGGGGTTTAGCTGATTCCAGTCCGAGGCTCAAAGAGCTTGAGGAGCGCTCCAAATTTCTATCAGAGATAGAGGAAGGTATCGAAGCACGTCGAAAATCCCTGGAAGAA
>JBGOYP010000291.1:0-3728 GCA_041479785.1 Candidatus Aminicenantia bacterium
GGATGGGCGTCAGCGGATTCTTGATCTCGTGGGCGACCTTACGGGCCATCTCCGCCCAGGCCGCTTTTTTGCCCAGGTCGGCGAGTTCCTGTTCGTGGTTCTTGAGGCTGCGGATCATGGCGTTGAAGCCGTCGATGAGCGTTTTCATCTCGTCCTGCCGGCCGTAATCGATGGCGAAATCGAGGTTGCCGAGACTGGCTTCACGCGTCCCGTCGAGGAGCTTCCGGATTGGCGTGACGATCATCGAGCCGATCCCGCGGGCCAGGAAGAGGACGGTCAGGACGAAAAAGACCGAAAGGAACAGGACAAATTCAAACAGGGTTTGCGTCGCCGCGGCGACTTCCTCCTGCTGGAACGGGAAGGGGAGGGAGATCATCAGCCGCGGGCCGAGGGTGATATAGGGAATCGTCAGGGTCTGGAACGAGAATTTCCCGATGCTTTGTTTCTGGGCGTAGAACGGGTTGTTCTCGAACTGGATGCGGTAATAGATCTCGCCGTCGAGGAGGTCCGGGAACAGGCCGGCGTCGAAGATTTCGCTCCGGCTCGAGGACACGAGGCGCCCTTCCCGATAGAGATTGACGTCGTTGGCGATCGTCGTCGAGATCCAGAGCATAAGGTCTTCGGGCGGCGCCTGGATGTCCGGCCGGTCCTGACGCTGGTAATAAATATAATCATCCATCACGCTTCGGGCCGTCCCGGCCAGGGCTTCGGCTTTTTCCACGAACTGCTGGGTGAAGACCTGGTTGAAGATGCCCCGCGAGAAAAACGTGAACAGGACGAGCGGAACGATCGCCACGGCCACGAACGAGATATAGACCCGGTTGCCGAAGGACCAGAGCGGATGGCGGCCGCGCCGGCGCGCGTCGGCCAGGACGAAGATCAGAGCGGGGAGAAGGATGAGCCCTCCGTCGAGGCAGAGCCATTTAAAATAGTCGATCGTCGTCCGGACGAGTCCGGACCGGGGCGTGAAGAGGGCATAGATCCGGTCTCCCGCTCGAAAGGCGAACAGCCGGTAGAGGGTTCCTTTATCGACATAATCCGTCCAGCTCTCTCCGGCGCCGGACCGGAGCGCCTCCAGAAGAGAGGGAGGCAGACCGTTCGCGATCTTGTAAGGATTGAACAGAATCTCGCCGGAGGCGCCGAAGACGGCCATCCGGAAATCGAACTGATTGAGCGACGGCAGGGAATTGACCCGGAGAAGCTCGAAATAAGGATTGGCCGAATAGAGGAAGGGCAGCATCGCCTCGTCGAGCGACATGGAAAGCACCGTCCGGCCCAAAAGGTGTCCATCCTCGTCCCAATTCTTGGCCCCGACGAGGAAATCCTTTTTCTTGCCCATGAACGGAACGGACAACCGGGTGACCGTCCAATCAGAACCCGGGACGGTGACCGCATCCGTCCGGAAAAGAGCGGGAACGTTCAACGAGAATCGGGCCAGCGGCGCGCCCTTCGCATCAAGGATTTCGAACGCGGAGTACCAGTTGACCCGCGCCGCAGGGGTTCTATCCCATAGGGCCCGGGCGGGGTCGGGCAGACGCGCCGGATTCTTCAGGAACGCGACGAGCGTGGACTTCCGGCTGTCGATCTCGCGGCAGGATTCCGCAAGATAGAACCGGGCCCAGTCTTCTTGAGAGAGGATCGTGGCCTTGAGAAAATTTTGGACGAGGGACCGGCTTTTCGTGTCGGTCGCGTTTCTTACGGCGGCATAGACGAACAAGACCTGGACGAGGATCGCCGACCAGGCGATGCCCCGGCGGCCGAGGGAGGCTTTCGGCGGATAAAGCGTCCAGGCGATCAGCGATCCCAGGGCGACAAGCTGAGACAAGAAGACCAGGGGGACGCGATGCCCGTCGGCGGCATAGACGACGGCCTCGATCATGACGAAAAGGAGTCCCGCCAGGATCGGAGACGGCCGGGTTTTCGCGGTCGACCGGAGCAACGCCACGATCACGATAAGTGCGCCGGCCGCGAACAGAACCAGGCTGAGGTGAAGGAGAAGGAAGACGCCGGTCAGATGAAAATCGATGAGATTTAAGCTCGAATTTCCGGCGAGGCGTGCGCCGAATTCCTGGATGAGACGATGAACGGCCGCCGATAAAACGAGAATGAACGCCAGGGCCGCCGTTTGCGGCGGGCCTGGCGTTCCGAGAAACATCCGGCGGATCCGTTTTGATATCCCAAGGCCGACGATGAATAGGATGAACGAGGTGAAAAAGATATCGGCCGGCGATGCCGTCAAGCTCCCAAGAGAAAAAAAGCCGGCGAGGGTTGGTGAGAAGATGGGAAGAGATTGGACGCTGCTCAATCGGCTCAGGGGAAAGAGGATCAGGCGAAACGCGGCTAGAAGGCCGAGGGCGGCGAGACTGTCAGCCGCCGTCCCGCTTTGGAAAAACGCCGTCCGTCGCACGGTCAGAACAAACACAAGAACGAGCGCCGCGGCAAGCAGGGCATAGAAACCCAGCAGGAACGCTTCTTTGATGGAGGCCGCCGACGCCGTTCGCGACGGGGACCGGAGGGTCACGGTGGCTAGGATCTGGTTCCTCTCGTTGCGGAGAGGAAAAAAGAGCGACAGGATGTCGTTTTGAAGGCGGGGTTGGCCGACATATCCGTCTTCATGCCGGGTAAAAAACGTCTCGAACCCTCCGGTATCCTCGCGGAAATCGTAATAATCGATGTCCGCGTTCTTCCGGAGGCCGGGTTTCAAAAAATGATAATCGGAGAGATATGGGGAGCGGAACCGGGGAATGAACGCGAGGAGGCGGGTCAGAACGAGAAGCGTCTGCGGGTCTACCCAATGGAGAGAGACGAGATAGGACGAGGCTTTGTTCTCGATGAGCAACGTCTGTCCGAACCGCTGGATCGCGGCGTCGGAGATTCCTCCCGGAACGGCCTCTTCCAAGTTCAAGACGTTGCCCAGCCAGAGGATGAGGTTCCCCGCTTCCGTATAGACGGCGATCCCTTCGACGGCCGTGTTCAAGCTCAGGCTTTTGAGAACCCGGAATTGGAGCTCGGTCGTTTGGGGCCAGGGCTGGCCGGCCGCCTTCCGCAGTTTTTGGTTCTGCTCTTTGAGCACCGCCGCGAATTCCCGCTGAATGGAGCGGGACTGTCGCTGCAGTCGGGTTAGGCTCTTTTGCTCATAGTGCGACGTCAGCCCGGCGGGGAGGAAAAGGGCGAGGAGTAAAGAGAGCAAGGCCGCGCCGAGGACGCCGATGCACGCGCGCGCCAGGCCGCCGGCGCCGCGAAACCACGTCCGGATGCTCACAATCTCTCCGGGTTCTCGGCCTTGATTTCGGAAACGACCCAGAGGTCGCGCGGCGACGTCGCGCCGGGACGGCCCCGGATATAAAAGGAGATCTGATAGACGAACTGTTTTTTGTTTTGACTAAGGAACGACCATCGCGCCCGGAGGATGAAACGGCCGCCCCCGACGGGATGCAGGCCGTTCGGCTCGAGGAAAAATTCAAATGTTCGATACGTCCGGAAGACGCCCTGGAAGAGAAAGAAGGTTTGCTCCCGGGTGATCTGGTCGGAGAACGCGATCGGTTCCGGAAGCGAGACGTTGATAGCCTGCCCGGGGGCGAAAAGCCTTAGGAGCGGGGCCGGGTCATTCCGCAGGAACGCCCGCTCGAGGTTCTCCGCGACGGACGCCTGGAGAACGAGAAAGAGAGATGTAATATATACGCCGAGCTGGGTCACTCAACGCCGTCGAGGACGATCAGGCTTTATCA
>JBGOYP010000292.1:0-3718 GCA_041479785.1 Candidatus Aminicenantia bacterium
CGTCGATGAGGGGGATCTGCAGGGTCCGGGCGACGGCGCGGAGGGCGTCGGGCGGCAGATATCGATACTCCGCCTGGATGTCTTGGAGTATCGCGATGAGAGCCTTCTTCTGGGTGTTGTGTTTGCGGATAAAGGAATTTACGCGGTCAATTTGAACAGCCACGTTATCTCCTCCGTCTCGATCTCAACAGAGGACGGGCGAGGTTTGTCGGGACAAGGCCTTGTGAGCGGAGCGGATGTCCGCACATAGAATATCGGCCCATCAGCCGTTGAAAAAGAATGTATGACTCCGTTTTCCGTTGAGAGGAATCTAAAATAGAATTTCTTATAACAGAGTCAATTTCCGGTTGTCAAGGCCTCGGCCGCGGCGGGCCGGATGGGGCGCGCGAGAGCGCGTCCGAACGCAGGCGCGTCCCCTGCCTCGGGAATCGGATCCGGCCGGGGCTACAGGAACGGCAAGTAGCGCCGGACCTCGTAGTCGCTGACGCGCGTGTCGTACTCCGCCCCGACGCTCTTTGCGTAGTCCTCGATCTCCTGCCGTTTGTTCTCGATGAATTTCTCGGCGATATGGTCGCCCAGGACCTCCCGGACGAGGCCGCTCTTCGTCATGAGGCTGACGGCCTCCTCGAGGTTCCGCGGCAGGACGTGGATGTTGAACTTCTTCTGCCGGTTCCCGCTCATCTCGTAGATGTTCTCCTCGACGGGTTCGGGGAGGTCGTATTTCTCCCGGACGCCGCGGAGGCCGGCGGCGAGCATGACCGCGAAGGCCAGGTAGAGGTTGCAGCCGGGGTCGGGCGAACGGAGCTCGATGCGTGTCGCGTTCTCTTTGCCGGGCTGATAGCGGGGGACGCGGATGTACGCGGAGCGGTTTCTCTGCCCCCAGGCGATATAGACCGGGGCCTCGTAGCCTTCGATGAGGCGCTTGTAGGAGTTGACCCACTGGCTGAAGACGGCCGAGATCTCGCGGGCATGGGTCATGAGCCCGGCCACGTACGCCCGGGCGGTCGCGGACAGGGAATACGGGCCGGCGGCGTCGAAGAACGCGTTCCGCCCATTGACCCAGAGGGACTGATGGACGTGCATCCCGCTGCCGTTCTGGCCGTTGATCGGCTTGGGCATGAAGGTCGCGTACAGGCCGTGCATCCGGGAAACGCGTTTGACGATGTAGCGGAACAGCATCCCGATGTCGGCCATGTCCAGGGCGTTCGTATACTGCAGGTCGATTTCGTGCTGGCCGTGGGCCACTTCATGATGGTCGTATTCGGACCGGACCCCCATTTTTTTCAAGAGGAGCTGGACTTCCTTCCGGATCTCGCCGTGGCGGCCGGCGAAAAAGTATCCGCCCGCGTCGAGCGGGACCGGTTCGCGGTCGTTGGCGAAAATGAAGAATTCAAGCTCGGGCCCGACGTTGAACGCGTCGAACCCGAACTCGGCCTTGGCCTTCCGCAGAGCCTGCTTGAGGACAAAGCGTGTATCGCCCTCGTAATGCCGGCCGTCCGGCATCAAGATGTCGCCGAACATGACGGCTTCACGCCACCGCGTGGGTTCGTCGAACCCCTGATACTCCCAGGGCAAGACCCGGAACGTGGCCGGGTCGGGCTTGATGACCAGGTCGCTCTCTTGGATGCGCACGAAGCCTTCCACGGACGAGCCGTCGAAGCCCTTGCCGTCGCGGAACGCCGTTTCGAGCTCGGGGCCCGGGAACGAAAAATCCATCGGGCGTCCCAGGATGTCGGGGAAGACGACGCGGACGAATTCGATTTTTGCGGAGGGGTCCAGGACGGCCCGCATCACTTCGTCCTCATCTTTGTAGCCATAGGCTTTGACGGAAGGGAGAGGAGACGACATCATGCCAAACCTCCTGAAGAGATGGGATGGGAGAGGACGGCCGCGCGACGCCCGCCGCGGACCGCGATTTCGTCCGGACGGGACTTGCGCGAGGAGTCCGAATCAGCTATCCTAAAGCCTGGCCGGGCTGGGTGAGCTGATAACATTTGATTTATTTTATACGAAATAATATTATGAATGTCAATATTATTTTTATAAAACAGTACAAATGTCTCTGAATATGTAAAAAAAGAATACTGGAGGCCGCTGTGATCGACGAGCTGGATAAAAAGATCGTCCGCGTCATGAACGCTAACGCGCGCAAGAGCTTCCGAGAGCTGGCCAAGGACGTGGGGACCTCCGTGACCGCGGTCATTCACACCGTGAAGAAGCTCGAGGCCCTGGGGGCCATCAAAGGCTACATCCCGCTTGTCGACGCGACCTATTTCGGCCTCGACCTCAGCGCGGCCATCGCCCTCAAGATTTCCCAGGGCAAGCTGCTCGAGGCTCAAGAGAAGATCGCCGAAGACGCGCACGTCGCGGCCGTGTACGACATCACGGGGGAATGGGATTCCCTCGTCATCGCCCATTTCCGCGGCCGGGACGACCTGAACAAATTTCTCAAACGGCTCAATGCGATGAAATACATCGACCGGACCGTGACCCATATCGTGCTCAATACGGTCAAGGACGAACGGCGCGTTTTCGTCTGAAATGAATTCTCGAATTCCCTGAGAAGGAAGAGTTCTCGCGACTATTTTGGACCGACATGAAATCTTGACTCGGGGGGTGGATGTGTCATAATGAGGCGTCGTCGCGGAGGTCGCCATGCCGAAAAAAAAATACGAGCCTGTCGGCCATCATTACATCGTCGAAGCGTCCGGCTGCAATCCGAAGGTGATTCGCAGCGTCGAGAAGGTCCAGGATATCCTGGTCAAAGCGGCCGAGATCGCCGGGGCCAAGGTCTGGGCCATTTCCTTCAGCAAATTCCCGCCGAGCGGCGTAAGCGGCGTCGTCGTAATCTCGGAATCTCACATTTCGACGCACACGTGGCCCGAGATGCGTTATGCCGCGCTCGACTTTTATACCTGCGGGAGCCATGTCGACCCGGAACGGGCCGTCGTCTACGCGCTCGAGGAATTCGGCGCCTCCACGTCGCACATTACGGAAATCACACGCGGGATCGACGAAGGCGACTGGAAGTTTTTTCACAGCTTCGTCACATGGGAAGAGGACTTCAAGAAACATCTCAGCAAGGCGGCTGAGAAATAGGCCGGCTTTCACCCGATTTCCTGGCGCGCGGCGTAAAGTTATTTTACAGACTGTTTGTCGTCTTATCTGTTCATCCTTGACTAAAGCCCTAACGCCCGCCTGATATTATCCGCGCCCCATGGCCTTTTTTTGGCATAAAATCCGCTCTATGCGTAATCGGGCACGATTCATGAGGCCATCTAATTTCTTCTGCTATAATAAAGATGTGAAGAAATGCCTCCGGGCCGCTCTTAAAACCCTTATTCTCGTGCCGTTCATAAGTATCATCGCCCCCGGGCTTCGAGCTCAGAAGGTGGACGATCTGGTCGCCCGCCTTCAATCGGACTTCGCCTCCAAGAATCCGCGTCAGTTCGCCGAGAATTTCGTCCCCGCCGTCCGCGACCAGGAAGAAGCGGCCGCGTCTTCCTTTCTGAACCTTTGGAAAATGACGTCCGTCCTGATCCGTCGGGCCGACCGCGGTCCGGAGCGGGAGGGCGACCCCGGGATTTTTTTCCAGGTCCTGTACCAGAACAACGACTCCGCGATGCTCGAAATGTGGCATGTCTGGCTGCGGGAGGCGGAAGGCCGCTGGCTTATCGCCCGGAAAGACGTCACGGGCAATATCACGGCGCTTTACAAG
>JBGOYP010000293.1:0-3707 GCA_041479785.1 Candidatus Aminicenantia bacterium
CGAAAGGATTGCGGTCAGCCCGAGCATGGCCAGGAGGACGACGAGGGACGCCAGGAACTTGCCGACGATGATCTGGCCGACCGAAATCGGCGAGGTGTAGAGGAGCTCCTCGGTCCCGATCTTTTTCTCCTCCGAAAAAAGCCGCATCGTCAGGAGCGGGAGCATGAGGAGGAGGATGATACTCATGTTGTTGAACAGCGGCTGGTACACCATCTGGTTGATGTTGATCTGGTTGTAGTAATACTCGTTCTGGGCCATCTGCATCGATTGGGCGTTGAACCACTGGATCAGGCTGTAAAAGAAGAAGCCCACCAGGACGAGAAAGACGGTGATGACGACGTAGGCGATGGGCGAGGTGAAATACGACCGAAGCTCTTTCTTGGCGACGATCCACGCGTTCTTCATTGGTCCGCCCCTCCCGAGACGATCTTGAGGTAAAGGTCTTCGATGTTCAAAGCCAGCGGCTTCATTTCGAGGAGGCCGAATTGCTTGTCGAGGACGAGGCGGGCGATTTCGTCGCGCAGGTCGCGGCCCGGTTTCCATTCGACGCGGAGCTCGCCGTTGTCCCGGCCGACTTTTTCCACGCCCTCGAGCTTGCGGATCTCGTCCGCGGCGTAGGTGATGTCGCGCCGGACCCGGAGGAGGACGCCGTCTTTCGTCCGAAACGAAGCCGTCAGTTCGTCGAGCGAACCCGACGCCATCAAGCGGCCTTCGTTGATGATGACGACGCCGTCGCAGGTCTGGGTGACCTCGGCCAGGATATGGGTCGAAAGGATGATCGTATGCTCGCCCCGGAGCGACGTGATGAGGCTGCGGACCTCGATGATCTGGGCGGGGTCGAGGCCGATCGTCGGCTCGTCCAGGATGAGGACGAGCGGGTCATGGACGAGGGCTTGGGCGATACCGACCCTCTGCTTAAAGCCACGAGAAATGTTTTTGATAAGCCGGCCCTTGACCTGTTCGAGGCCCGCGACCTTGAGAGCTTTGGCCACGGACTCTTTACGTTTCGCGGCCGCGATTTTTTTGATCGCGGCGATAAAATTCAAATACTCGGTCACGGTCATGTCGGGATAGAGAGGCAGGACTTCGGGCAGGTAGCCGAGGATCTTCTTGGCCTCGTTCGACTGTTCGAAGACGTCGAACGAACCTATCGAGGCCGTCCCGTCCGTGGCCGGAAGAAAACCGGTCAGGATGCGCATCGTCGTGGTCTTGCCGGCCGCGTTCGGGCCCAGGAGCCCCCAGATCTTGCCTTTTTCGACACGGAAGCTCAGGTCCCGGACGGCGACGAGGTCTCCGTATTTCTTCGTCAGGTGCTCGACGGCAATCATTCCTCAGTCTCCTTTCTCGCGCGCGGAGGACGATGAGTTTCGGTTCCGGAATCTTTTGGACCTTTGAGATTTCTGGTAGCCGAACACGGGCGCGCGCATAACTGATTTATTATAGAAAAATCCGGCGCGAACGCAAGACGTCCGGGTTTACATTCGCTCGGGGACCGGAATGCCCGTGAGGTCGAGGGCGCGGACGAGCGTGGCCCGCGCCGCCAGGACGGTCCGGAGGCGGATCGCTTTGAGGGCCGGGTTGGCTTCGTTCAGGACCGGATATTTGTGGTAATAGCCGTTGAATTTCTGACAGAGGTTGAACGTGTATTTGGCGAGATGAGAGAACTCGAGGGACTCGACCGAATGAACGATCTCTTCTTCGAACTTCGCGGCATAGGTGACGACATCCCAGAAATCGGCCGTTTCTTCCGCCGGCATTTCGGCGAGCGACAGGTCGGCCCGGGCCGCGTCCCGCTCGAGCCCTGCAGCGGTTTGACCCTCCCGTTCTTCGAGCTTTCGGAAAATGCTGTTGATCCGGACGCAGGTGTATTGGAGATAGGGCCCGGTCTCGCCCTCGAAGCTGAGGGCGTCCTCGACATCAAAGATGATGAGCGAATTCCGGGCGTACTTGAGCATGAAATAACGCAGCGCGCCGCGGGCGATCTCGGCCGCGATCCGTTTCTTCCGGTCGCCCGGAACGTCGGGATGGCGTTTGTCGACCTCGGCGAACGCCTGGGATTCGAGGCGGTCGAGAAGGTCGTCGGCCTTCACGCCCAGCCCCTTGCGGCCGGAAACTTCGACGAAAGACTTGCCGCTATCCTCGGGCGAGACTTCGAGGTTGAGTTCTTTGAGGCTGCGCGGCGAAAGGGCGACCATTTCGTAGAAAAAATGGACGGATTTATCGGCCTGGGCGCGAAAACCGAGGGCCCTCAGGCCCTGGACGACCACCTTCTGAAGATAAGACTGACGGGTATCGATGACGTTGTAGACCTTCCCGGCGTGGCCGAAGGACAGGCCCCGGCCGTTGGGCGCGGCCGTGCTGATCCAGACCGTCCGTCCATCCTCTTCGAGGAACGGTTCGTAGTAGAAATCCTTCCCAAGCAAGCCGAATTTCCAGCACTGGTAGGCGATGTCCTTCCCGACATAGGTGACCGTCCCGTCCGAGCGGACGATGATCTTCTCCTTGTCGTCCTCGTCCTCGAGCTTCATCACCCAGCATTTGGCGTTCGGTCCTTCCTCGGCGTACTGGATTCCGTTGGCGGCCTTGAGAAGAGCGAAAGCTTTGTCCCAGAACTTGAGGCCCAGGATGCTGCTTTCGCATGGCAGGACGTCGTAACCCGCGCCGATCCGCCGCATCGTGGCCAGGTGGGCCCGGAGGATCCGCCGGGACACATAATAGGCCATGGCGAATTCGGGGTTTTGTCCATGCTCAATCTTTTTCAGGATCTCGGTCTTGCGCGGCTGGAACTCGGGGTGGGCTTCGAGGAATGCTACGGTTCGGGCATAAAGGTCCCAGCAATAGTAGTCGAAACGTTCGATCGTTTCGAGGTCTTCGATCGACTTGACTTCGAGCTCCATGAGCCCGAAAACGACATCCACGACCTGGACGCCGGTGTCGTCGACGTAATTCTGGACCTCGACCGACTCGCCCTGATAGCGCAGGCAGCGGACGAGCGTGTCACCCAAACAGGCGTTCCGCAGATGCCCGATGTGGGCCGCCTTGTTCGGATTGATGTTCGTATGCTCGACGACGACTTTCGTTTCCGCGCGATGGAGCGCGTTGTGGCCGATCGCACCGAGCCGCTCCTGGAAGAACGCGGACTTGTCGAGAAAAAAGTTGATGTAGCCCGCGCCCGCGACGTCCATCCCGGCGACGCCGGGAAGGGATCCGAGCCGGGCCCGAACCTCCTGGGCGATCTGGCGCGGGTTGGTTTTTGTTTTTTTTGCGAGCTGGAACGGGAACGACAAAGCCAGGTCGCCCATGTTCGGCTGCGGCGGGTAGATGAAGTCGATATCCTCGGGGGAGAGGGGATAGGCGTCTTTAAGTCGTTCGAAGACCGCCGCGCGGAGCCGGGATTTCGTTTCGATCATGGCTGCCCCATTATATCAAAAACGGCCGAACAGACGACACGATATTCGGCAACCTCAAGACGAGCCAGGAGTGACTCGCCTGGACGGACTTGCTCCTTCAAAAGTTCTTGACGCTGGCGGACGCTCCATTTTCTCGGCGGCGATGAACTCGCGATCGCGATTCGAGCCTTTAGCAACGATGGCGTTGACATTTTGGGTTTAGAATTCGATCGAGCACCGCTCAAACATCATCGCCGCAAAGGTCTCCCTCGAAAATGGAGCCGCCGCGGGCTAAACTTTTGATGGTCGCTTCGTTCC
>JBGOYP010000294.1:0-3679 GCA_041479785.1 Candidatus Aminicenantia bacterium
ACGCCGGTAAGATACGGATTTCCCGAATCGGCGACTCGGGCGACGATTGCCTGCCGGATATCCTCCGGGCTCTGGTCGATGACCTCGACCGGGCTTAGACGGATATTGAGAAACGTATCCGGGAGCTTGTCGCGGAGGGCGCGAATATCACCGCCCCAGCCGACGTCGAGAAAATCCAAATAAGGGATTTTGGCGAACGCGTCCGCGAAGCGGTGGGGGTCGGCTCCACAATAATGAATGCCGAAGGGGCGATGCGTTTCACTCCACTTCCGGTCGAAGGGCAGGATGAACTCCTCATAATGAGCCGTCGAAATCATCGTCAGGGCGCATTCGGAATGGAGGAAGACCGGGCCGCGCAAATGCCGGACCGTCCGGTTGACCGAGACCGACGTCGTTCCCGTCTCCCGTTGGACCGCATTCGTGAAACGCTCGATGACCTCGGCGATGCGGGCGATGAAAACGCGGACCGCCTCCGGCCGGTCAACCATATCTAGAAAAATGTCCTGGCCGCGCAGGTCGAGGGCGAGATTGAGGAGGCCGGCCCAGTTCACGTCCCCGGCGAGATATCCGAAGCTCGCTTTCAAGGCGTCCATAAGGGTTCCCAGCCGCCGGAACGAAGGACTCGAAAAGGCGGATTCCACGTCGAGAGACAGGTCCGTATGCTGGGCGGGGATCACGAGCGGGGGCGCGTCTTCGTGATATTCCACCCGGCAGCCGAGCATCTCGGAGAGCAAATAGCCGGCGGCGTTATGGACGGCGCCGATGACGGGAAGGTCCCGGTCGCGGTCTTCGCCCAATCCCAGGTCTCCGAACCGATCGTAAAGCACGCGCTCCATGTGTCGCTCGGCTTCGACCCGCCGGGCCGGATGATAGAAGAAATCCCGGTCGAAGCTGATCCCGGCGTGCCGGTGCCACCAGGAAGGGTGAAAGACGACTTCGACGGGCAGGGGCCCGTTCGTCAGGACGGGATTCCGCATGAATTTAGTCGCCCGGCCGATATCATGGGACTGTCATGGCGAGTTTCTCGGCGTGGTCATCACTCCTCGTGTTCTATTTTTGTGCCCAGCGGATGAGCGCGCCGGCCCAATCGGGCTCTTTATCGCCTAAATAGCTCCAAACCGCCTCGGCCTTGGCCATGCCCCTTAGCTGACATAAGGTGGGAGCATAATTCGCCCGCGGTTGTATCGAAAGCCACGGGACCTCGTCGAGGAAAGCGTCCGTGAATTCCTTGAGCGTCGCCAGCCCGGCCACGAAACCGACGCGAGGCTCGACGAGGGCCGCGATGAGCGCGGCCTGCCCGGCGGCGGCGCCGCGCCCGACGACCGCGACTTTCGTCGCGTCCGGGGCGAAGGCGGCGACCGCCCGGGCGATATCCCAGCCCATCCCGAACGCAGGCGATTGCCCGAGATAGGTCGTCAAGCGCAAGTCGATATCTTTGAGCTCGCCCAGCCCTCGCGGGTCGAGGACGATGCACGTCATTCCGGCGCGTCGAAGTTTCGCGATTTGGAATTCGTCCGGCGCCGCCGTTTTGCCGTTCTCTGAAACGAAAATCACGAACGCTTTGGGAGTTCCCTTCGCCAACCAGGCGACCGCGGGCACGGTCATCCCGGGTTCGGAGACGAACGTGTATCGGAATTTCCCCTTTTCTCCGGCCTCGCCGAGCGCTTTGAGTTCGACCGGACCGGCCGCCGGGAGTCCGCCGTTGAGCCGGACGAAATCGGCCCACGTTCCGCCCGTCGTCGCCTCCTTGAACATCGCTTCGGCGATGCCCCGCATCGTCAGGGTGTTTTGGGGCGGGTCGGGAAGGACATAGAGCTCGGGAGAATCCGGAGGCTCGGTTTCAAATTGGGATTCGGACACGGGCGATCCGTTGCCGACGCCCCGTAAATATTTGTCGAAAAAGCCAAGCGCGGTTTCGCGCATCGGCCGGCTGTAATCGTGGCCGCCGGGGAACATCCGCAACCAGGCGTCGCCGGATTTCCCGAACAGCCCCCATAATCGCTGGAGCTTTTCGCCCGATAATCTCATGCCCCGGGCCGGAAATTCGCCGTCGTCCTCGGCGCCGATAATTAGAATCGGCGCCGGCGCCCGCAGGCCGAGGACGTCGGCCCGGTCGCCGATCTGGACCGACCCCGGGACGTGATTGCATAGACATCCGTTCTGGGGGTTGACCTCGAGGCTGCTGGCATAAACGACGGACGCGGCGGCGGTGAACCGCGGCTCCGCGGCGAACGCCCACATTGTCGCCAATCCGCCGCCCGACGCACCGGTCAGCCCGAGCCTGGTCATGTCGGCTTCGGGCCGCGTCGCCAGATAATCGAGCGCCCGGATGAGGTCCCAGACATAAACGCTCGTCGCGTTCTGAGAACCCAGGATAAGCCTGAGGTCGTCATGCGGTCCCGCCGAGCGCCGCTCGACGCGGTTGTCGCCCTCGAAGCTGAATCCGGGAGAATCGACGACGAGCGCCAGGTAGCCGCGAAGCGCCTGGCCGATCAGGCGCGCCTGGACCGTCGGTTCCTGTTTTTTCCAGCCCCAATGGCCGTGCGGGTTGACGATGACGGGTAGCTTTTTCCCGGCGCTGCCGTCCGGTATATAGAGGTGCGCGGTGACGGGGAAATTCGGCCGGCTTTCGTAAACGATTTTTTCGATCCGGTAGCCGCGGCGCTGGAGGGTCCCGACGATTTTCGTGTTGAGCGGCGTCCGCGGCGGCAGCGGGTCGAGGCCTAGGTCTCTCATGAGCTCCCGCCTCTGCGTTTCCCGCCGGAGGTCGAATTCCTCTTTCGACTTGGGCGGGGGCAGGGCGGCCGCTGCCTTAACCTTCCTATCGAGGTCCCGGTTGACCATTTGTGTTCCGTTGATATTCAACGAGGAGAGGATATCGTCGTCGTCCACCCGGCCGGGGATATTTTGCATCGCCTTGGTCCCTTGAGTTCGGGCGATGACCTCTCCCAGTGTCAGGAACGGAATGTCGCGCGCGTTCATGAAATCGACGACGGCCGACGACGCGAACTGCGCGCCCTCGGTCCCGGCGTCGATGATGACCACGGGCTTTTTGCGCGCGCCCAGTCTTAAAATCTTGGCAAGCGATTCGGCGCACGTCGGCACGTAAAGCCGCTCAAGCAGACGAGCGTTAATTAAAATGACCCGACCTTTTCCCAAGCGCGTCATCGCCATTCCGCCGTTGCCGGGGATATCCCAGCCCGGGCCGGGCAGGAAACGCTGGCGAAGGATGTCGTCGTCCTCAATTTTTTGCAATCCGAGAGCGCCGGCCGGGTCGAACACGCGGTTCCTGTGATTTTCGACGCGAAGAGGTTTCGGGATCCAATCGAGCGAATATCGGTTCGCGGCGTAGTCCTGAGCCAGGACGACCAGGGTCATGCCGCGGCGAACGGAGTCGAGGATTTTTCGTTTGGTCGGGATGTTGAACGAGCGTTGGAAATTCCACGCCCGCGACGAGAGGAGGAGAAGCCCGTGGTCTTTCGGCGACAACACGGCCGGGTCGAGAAAGTTCAGCGCCTCTTCACTCGAATAAAGGAGGGGAGTGGGGCCGGTCTGCGATGGAACGACAAGATAGGGGGCGTCCGCCTCCCAGCCGGGAACGCGGCGGACTCGGCCGTCCCGTTCGATTTCGGCGGCGACGGAATGGCCCCAGGGCTCGCGTTTGAATTCGAATTCGAAC
>JBGOYP010000295.1:0-3673 GCA_041479785.1 Candidatus Aminicenantia bacterium
ATCGCCTGCTACGTGACGCTGCGAAGCCGCCGGATGTACGAGTTTCTGGACCGGCTGACGAACATCGTCCTGCCGCGCGTCCGTGATTTTCGCGGCGTCTCGCCCAAGGCCTTCGACGGCCGGGGCAACTACACGATCGGGGTGCGGGACCAGCTCGTCTTCCCGGAGATCGACTATACCAAGGTGGAGAAGTCCCGGGGGATGAACATCACGATCGTCACCTCGGCCCGGAACGACAAGGAAGCGTTCGCCCTGCTGAAGAAGCTGGGCATGCCGTTCCGCGAGGCCTGAGGAAAGAGAGGACATCATGTCGACGACAGCGGCTTTCGCCAAATACCTCAAGAAACCCAAATACGCCATCCGGACCCGGCGCCGGTGCCGCATCTGCGGCCGGTCGCGGGGGTATTACCGGAAATTCGACATGTGCCGCCTGTGCTTCCGCGACCTCGCCCACAGGGGCGAGATCCCGGGCATCGTCAAGGCGTCGTGGTAAGGCGCGGGAAAGGATGAGACCATGAGTGTAACGGACCCCATCGCGGATATGCTGACCCGGATGCGCAACGCATCCCTCGTCAAGAAACGCGACGTCACCATGCCGTCGTCGAAGATGAAGGCCGAGATCGCCCGCATCCTGAAGGAGGAGGGCTTCATCAAGAACTTCAAGGTCATCGACGACCCGACGCAGAACACGATTACCATCACTTTGAAATATACGGACGCGAACCAGAGCGTCATGACCGGCATGCGCCGCATCAGCAAGCCCGGGTGCCGCATCTACTGCACCCAGGACTCCGTGCCCCTGGTCCTGGACGGGCTGGGGATCGCGATCATTTCGACGTCGAAAGGCGTCACCACGGGGAAGGGCTGCGAAGATCTGGGCGTCGGCGGCGAAGTCCTATGTTACGTCTGGTGAGGGTCCGCGGAGAAAGGGTCGAACCATGTCTAGAGTAGGAAAACGGCCGATCGTGCTCCCCGAGGGCGTCAAAGTCGACATCCTGGCCGACGCGATCCGCATCGAGGGGAAGAAAGGGGCGCTCAAAACCCCCCTATCCAAGGGCATCACCGCCCGGATGGAAGGAAACGCGCTCGTCCTGACGCGGACCGACGACACGAAACAGCAGAAGATGGTCCACGGCCTCTGCCGGGCCTTGGCCCAGAACGCCGTGAACGGCGTTTCCCGGGGTTTCCAGAAACAGCTCGAAATCGTCGGCGTCGGCTACAAGGCCAAGCTCGACAAGGGCCAGCTGGAGCTCGCCCTGGGCTATTCGAAGCCTGTTCTCTTCCCGGTCCCTCCGGACGTCGAGGTCATCGTCGAGAAACCGACGCTGCTCACGGTCCGCGGCATCGACAAACAACGGGTGGGCAAGGTTGCGGACGAGATCAAACGATTCCGCAAACCCGATCCCTACAAGCAGAAGGGCATCCGGTATGTCGGCGAGCGGCTGATCAAGAAAGAACGGAAAGCGGGGGTCACCGGTGCTTAAAGACAAAATGAAGGTCAAAGAGGAAACAACGGCCCGGATCCGGAAGCGGATCCGGAAAACCGTCCGGGGAACCGCCGAGCGGCCCCGGGTGTTTATCTTCAAGAGTAATCGCTATGTCTATACCCAGGCCGTGAACGACAACGACGGGCGGGTGCTCGCCTCGGCGAGCACGCTCGAGAAAACGTTCCGGGACGCCACCAAGAATTTCAAGAACACGGACAGCTGCGAAAAACTGGGCGAGATCCTGGCCCAGCGGCTCAAGGAAAAGAACATCGCGACGGTCGTCTTCGACCGGGGGGTCTATCCCTACCACGGCCGGGTCAAAGCTCTGGCCGAAGCGATGCGCAAGGGCGGGCTGGTCTTCTGACCCCGGCCGCGTCAAGGAGGACGGAACGTGAAAGACGAACATCCCAAGGTCGAAGTCAAAGCCGGATCCCGGCTCTCGGCGGAAGACCTCATCGAGCTCAAGGACCAGGTCATCAACATCCGCCGCGTGACCAAGGTCGTCAAGGGCGGCAAGAACCTGAGCTTTTCGGCCCTCGTCGCCGTCGGCAACGGGAAAGGCCTGGTCGGGATCGGCAAGGGCAAGGCGCGCGAGGTGCCTTCGGCGATCGCCAAGGCCGTCGAGAACGCCAAGAAAAAAGTCATCCGCATCCAGCTCGCCGAAACGACGATCCCCCATTTCGTCCGCGGCGAAGCGGACGCGGGCGTCGTCATCCTGCGGCCCGCCTCCAAGGGAACGGGCGTCATCGCCGGCGGCGCGGTCCGGGTCATCCTGGAGCTCGCCGGCGTCAAAGACATCCTGACGAAGTCCCTCCGCAGCAGCAACCCGATCAGCGTCGCCCACGCGACGCTCGACGCCCTGAAACGGCTCAAGAATCCGGCCCGCGTCTCGATGGACAGGGGCAAGCTCAAGGGGGCGGCATGACCACGAAAACGGTCCCCCCGAACCTTAAGATCACCCTCGTCCGTAGCCTGATCGGCTATCCTGAGACGCAGCGCAGCGTCGCCCGCGGCCTCGGGCTGCGGAAACTGAACTCTTCGGTCGTCCGGCCCGACGCTCCGGAGATCCGGGGCATGATCCGGAAGATCCCTCACCTCGTGAACGTGGAGGTCATGGCGAAAAAATGAACCTCAGCAATCTCCATCCCGCAAAAGGCTCACGCAAGGACAGGCTGAGAGTCGGGCGCGGCCCGGGCTCCGGCCGCCAGAAGACATCCGGACGCGGCCATAAAGGCCAGCTGGCCGGGGCCGGCTTCACCCGGACGCGCGGCTTCGAAGGCGGCCAAATGCCGCTTCATCGCCGCATCC
Source organism: Candidatus Aminicenantia bacterium (assembly GCA_041479785.1). GTDB lineage: Bacteria > Acidobacteriota > Aminicenantia > Aminicenantales > UBA4085 > JBGOYP01. Next base: position 2,796 of record JBGOYP010000295.1, read on the forward strand.
CGAAGCGCGGCTTCAACAACATGTTCCGGGTCGAATACGTCGAAGTCAACCTCGACCGCTTGGCGAAGGCCGCCCGGCCGGAATGGACCTTGAAAGATATGGCCGAGGCCGGCGTCATCAAAAAGGAGAGCGAACGCGTCAAGGTCCTCGGGCGGGGCGATGTCACGACAGCGATGACGGTCCACGCCCATAAATTTTCGGAGGCAGCGAAAACAAAAATCGAAAAAGCCGGCGGCAAAGCCGTCGTCCTCGGACGCTGACCATGATCGACAGCATCAGAAACATCTTCAGCATCCCGGAGCTCCGGAAGCGGGTCATCTTCACCCTTTTTCTCCTGGCCGTCTATCGCGCCGGCGGGCAGATCCCGAATCCCGGAATTTCGTCCCAGGCCCTGGCCGAATTCTGGCAGGCCCAGAAAGGGACGGTCCTGGGGTTCATCGACATGTTCTCGGGCAAGTATATGTCCCGGATGACGATTTTCGCCCTGGGGATCATGCCCTATATCAGCGCTTCGATCATTCTCCAGCTCCTCCAAGTCGTCTGGCCGTACCTCGAGCGGCTGTCCAAGGAAGGCGAGCTCGGCCGCAAGAAGATCACCCAATATACCCGGTACGGAACGCTCGTCATCTGCGTCGTCCAGGCCTGGGCGATCGCGTTCCTGCTCGAGAAGCTGACCAGTCCGACCGGGGCCCGCATCGTCCCCAATCCCGGCATCGGCTTCCAGCTGCTGACCGTCCTGACCCTGACGACGGGCACGGTCTTCGTCATGTGGCTCGGCGAGCAGATCTCCGAGCGCGGGATCGGGAACGGCATTTCGCTCATCATCTTCGCCGGCATCGTCGCCCGCTTCCCGGCCGGGGTCAACGAGATTTTCACCG
>JBGOYP010000296.1:0-3654 GCA_041479785.1 Candidatus Aminicenantia bacterium
CCAGCTAGGCAAGTCCTCGCGAGGGAGAAGAAGTTTTCGGAAATTGGGGAAATAGGTATTGTGTCACCCTATTTCCGCACGGTCTTTACTTGCGCGGTTTTCGTTTAGACGGCGCTGATTTCTTCAGCTTTTTTGGCTTGGGCTCGCTCAGGGCGTGAACGACGACTTCATAACCTTCGCGCATCGGATCTCTCGATAAATAGGGGATGACCTTCACCAATTGCTCCTGGTAATACCGGTTTTCCTCGGTGGCCAGGATGTCCTTCTCCGACCGCCAGAACGTGACCACCCGCCCCTGTCCCGCGGCCCGGTCGACCAGGAGACACGTGCCGCGATAGCCTTTCTGTTTTTTGGCCTCTGGAACGACGCTCGTCCGGAAGAGACGGATCGCATCGTCGATGTTCTCTGCTTTAACATAAAGGATGGTCATGCGAGCAAACATTTTACCCCTCCTCTCCGGCGGTATTCCCTCGGCCGCGAGAAACGCGTTGAGCCTTATACTCGTATGAGAAAAGCATAGCAATATGGACCGCAAGAGTCAATTTGATGTTTTCGTGCTATAATTTCTCCGATCCATGAGGCAGAAAACGCCGTTTGCGGATGTCCGGGGCCGCCGTCGCCACCGCGGGATCCGGCCAACCCTCCTTCTCCTCGTTCTGACCGCCGTTCTGGCCGTCGTCGCCTCCGTTCCTTCGTCCGGCGCGCCTCCACAATCTATCTGGACGGGGGTCGAACGCATCGTCGCCGTCGGCGACCTCCACGGTGATTACGATAATTTCCTCAAGATCCTTCAGAACAAAGAGATCGGCCTTCTGGATAAAAACCTTCATTGGATCGGGGGGAAGACGCATCTCGTCCAGACGGGCGACATCATGGACCGCGGAGATAACGCAAAAGACATCTTGGAGCTCATGCGGAAGCTCGAACCCGAGGCCCGGAAGGCCGGCGGCATGGTCCATCTCCTCCTCGGCAACCATGAAGAACTGGCCATCATCCGCCTGTCGTTCGACCGCCGGGACTATGTCAGGGTCAACCAGTTTCTCTCCTTTCTTCCCGAGACGCATCGCCAGACGCTGATCAACCGCGTCAAAAAACACGACGTCAACCCATTCATTTATTGGAATAGCATCATGAGCGACGAGGGCGAGCAAACGCGCTATTTTGATTTTTTTGAAGAAAACTACGGCCATTGGCTGGCCGAACATAACGTGATCATCAAGATCAACGGCGTCGTTTTTGTCCACGGCGGCATCAGCCTGAGGGATTCCCAGCGGACACTCGACGAGATCAACGCCATGTACCATGAGGACTTCCAGAGATTTTTCCGCGGCGAAACATCCTTTCGGACGCGCATGGTTTATGCCGGCTCGCGCACCCCGCTCTGGAATCGCGACTTGGCGGTCCAGCCGGAATCCGACTACCGGGAGACCTTGGACCAGATCCTCGCCAACCTCGGCGCCCAGCACATCGTCGTCGCCCATACGCCAACGCTTATCGGGGACGACCAGGCCCGTTTCGGCGGAAGGGTCTATATTATCGACACCGGGATTTCTCGTGTTTACCCGGGAGGGCAACTCAGCGCCCTCGTCATCACGGACGGAGACATCCATTTTTGGAAAGGGGAGTACCATGGTCAAGAGAACAAGAGGGATGACGGCCGCAGTTTTGTCGGGTTTCCTTCTGGCCTCGTGCGTTCTCCCGTCGGCCTCGCTCGCGATACAAGGAACCCCTGAGCAGCTCTCGCTCGAACGGTTCCTCAAGACCGCGCGGGTGGTCGATATTTCAATCGGGACGTCGGGCGGCCGGAGCGAGGCGTGGGTCATCCGCCTGACCGACGGGACGAACGAGCGTAGGGGACTTTTCAAATACACCCATCATCCCCGGCCGGAGTTTGTCTCCGAGAGCTATAAACGCGAGGTCGCCGCGTATGAACTGACGAAAAGGCTGGGCATCGACATCGTTCCGCCCGTCGTGGAACGAACGATCGAAGACCGGCGGGGAAGAAAAACCGAAGGCTCGCTCCAGATCTTCGTCGAAGGGTGTATCAACGAAAACGACCGGCAGTTGAAAAAGCTCGAGCCGCCCGACCCGCAAGCCTTCGCCAACGCCTTGGACGAGATCGCGGTCTTCGAGAACCTCGTCTTCTGCCCGCGCGAAGACCTGGGCGACCTCCTGGTCCACCGGGACACCTGGAAGGTCTGCCGCGTGGATTTTATGGAAGCGTTCGTTCCCATTCCCCGGCTGCTGCCGCGGAGCGCGATCGCCCGGTGTTCGAAGCGCCTGTATCAAGGGCTCGAATCGGCCGACCCGAAAACCTTGCAGACGGTTTTAAAAGCTTATCTCGACGCCGACGAAATCGAATCACTGCTCGAACGGCGCCTCCGTCTCATTGAGGTTCTCCGGGGAGCGATCCGGACCAAGGGCGAAGCGGCCGTGCTGTTTTAGCTCGGGAGTCTCCGCTGTCGGCGCCGGGCCTGGACTCGTTCAGGGTCTTGATTTTAAAATCGGACGGGCATAGACTAGGACCGCCTGCTACAGGGTAACACCGTTGAAACGATCGAAAGTTCGCCGCAAGCCGGTTATTTTGGCCGTCGTGATCTCCCTGGTTGCCGTCGGGATGACGGCGCGGCCCCAGCTCAAGCCGCAGGACCTCGCTCAGCGAGACCAATGGGAGAAGTTCCTGGCGACGGCCGAGATCATCAAGGCCGAGCCCGTCGGGGAAGGCGTCACGAATCCCTGGAAGTTGACGTTGAAGAGCGGCGACATCGAACACAAGGCCGCCTGGAAAAACCCGGAGATCAAACCGCCCCGCGAACTGGACAACTGGCGCTTCGAGATCGCGGCCTACCGCCTCGACAAACTCATCGGCCTGGACATGGTCCCGCCGGTCGTAGAGCGGGAATTCGCCAAGCCGGACAAATTGAATGCCTTGCCCGAGAAGGGAGCGCTCTCGTTCTGGGCCGACAGCAAAACCAGCTTGTTGAATCTCGTGGAGGCGGGACAAATGCCGTCCGCGTCAACGGATCGGGAGAAATACATCACCCGCCTATGGGACTGCCTGATCGCCAACGAGGACCGGACCCAGCAGAACATCCTCTACGATTATGACGATATAAAAGGCCGCTGGCGGACGATCCTGTTCGACCATTCCCGCGCCTTCCGGTCGACAAAAAAATATACCGATCGCCTCATCTTCGGGGTCAACGGGATCCAGCGGTCGGACAGCCGCCAGCCGATCCTCATCCGCCAGGTCCCCCGCGCCCTCTATGAAAAAATCATGGCCTTGACCTTCGACGACATCAAGCAGGCGGTCGGGCCGTATCTCGCCGACGGCGACATCCGGGCGATCCTCGCCCGCAAGGAATTGATCAAGAAAGAAATCGAAGCCATGATCAAGCAAAACGGCGAAGCCCGGGTCTTGATCAAGGCCCCGTGAGAAGGATAGAAACGCGATGACCGAAGATCATCGAAATAAAAAAATCCAATCAAGGGGTAGACCATGAACAAATCTCTCCGGACCTTCGTTCTCGGGATGGGCCTTCTGGCGCTCTTTGTCCTCGCCGGGGCTCAATATCTGCCGGAGGACCTCGCCCAGGACGCGAAATGGGAAGAGTTCCTGAAAACCGCGCCGATCGTCGGCCAGGTACAGATGGG
>JBGOYP010000297.1:0-3651 GCA_041479785.1 Candidatus Aminicenantia bacterium
ATGTGCAGCGCATGATCAACGCCGTTGACCAGGAGCTAACCGCCCTGGATCGTCAGGCCAACGACTTCGCCGCCTGGGACGGCACTTACCGTTTTGTCCAAGACCGGAATCCTGACTACATCAAATCCACCCTCTCCGACGCGAAACTCACGGCCGACGGCGTCGATGCCCTGGTCGTTCTCGACGAAAGCGGACGTCTCGTGTTCGCGAAAACCTTCGACGCGGCCACGCGCCGGGAGGTTCCCACGCCGGCCAGCCTGGTCTCGCGGCTCGTTCCCGGAAGCCCGCTCGTGATGCGACCCGACGCGCCGGCCGGGCGCTCCGGAATTCTCGTCCTACCCGAGGAAACGTATCTCTTCGCCTCGCGGCCGGTTCTCACGAGCGAGGGCGTCGGCCCGGCGCGCGGGACGTTTCTTATCGCCCGGCGTTTTGACGACCGCGCGGTCGCGCGCATCGGAACGATCACGAATCTCTCGATCCGGCATTACGCACCCTCCGACCCGAGCCTTCCGGCCGCTCTTCGAGCTCGGTTCGAGCTCGCCCCCGAAGCCCGTCCCACGGCTGTGGAAATCCTCGGGCCGAACCGGATCGCCGGCGGCGCTCTGTTCAAAGACGTTTCGGCGAACGCGGCGTTCGTCCTGGCGGTCGAAACGCCGCGCGCCTTTCACGACCAGTTTCTCGGAGGCCTCCGGTACTTCCTCACGGCCTTTTTCGCGTATTCCGTTCTGAGTCTCCTCTTCGGCCAAGTGCTTCTCGAACGCCTGGTGTCGTCGCGCGTTCACCGGCTCTCCGCGTTCACCCTGGACGTGGAAACGACCGGAAACCTTTCGGCGCGCATCGCGATGGGCGGCCGCGACGAAGTCGCTTCGCTCGCCACGGGGCTCAACACGATGCTCGAGGCGCTCGAACGCGAAATGAACAACCTCAAAGCCGCCGAGGAGGCGGTCAAGCGCAGCGAGACCAAATACCGGGCGCTGTTCGAGGCGTCCGCGGACGCCATCTTCCTCGAGACGCGCGACGGAAAAATCCTCGATTGCAACCGGACCGCATGCGAAATGTTCGGATACCCAAAGGACGACCTCCTCGACCTGACCGTCGAGGACTTGGTGCCCGACGACCTGCGCGCTGACCTGCCGACCCGCGTCGCGAAGGTCCTCAACCAGGGCCGCCTCTTCTTCGAGTCCGTCCACAAACGAAAAAGCGGTGAGGTTTTCCCTTGCGATATCAGCATGCTCCCGACGAACATCGGCCGGGCGTCCCTTCTTGTCGTCTTCGTCCGCGACACGACCGAGCGCAAACGTGCCGCGGACAAGATCATGGCCTCCTTGCGGGAAAAGGAAATCCTTCTCCGTGAGATCCATCATCGGGTCAAGAACAACATGCAGATCATCTCCAGCCTCTTCAACCTCCAATCGGACGAGATCAAAGACCCCGTGGCCCTCATCCGCCTCAAGGAATGCCAGCTCCGGATCCGGTCGATGTCGCTCGTCCACGAGAAGCTGTATCAATCCAAGGACCTGGCCCACGTCAACTTCGCCGACTACGTCCGCAGCCTGGCTTACTATCTGGCCCACGTCTGGCGCGTGAACGAAGACCGGATCAAGTTCGACGTCCAAATCGATAACATCGCGCTGGACGTCAACACCGCGATCCCCTGCGGGCTCATCGTCAGCGAGCTCATCTCCAACGCCCTGGAGCACGCCTTCCCCGAAAGCGCCGTCGGGACGGTCCGGATCGCCCTTCGGCCGTTCGAGGACGGGACGTTCGAGCTCATCGTCCAGGACGACGGCGTCGGCCTTCCCAAAGACGTCAACGTCCGCTCGGCCGAAACCTTCGGGCTTCAGCTCGTCAACCTCCTCCTCCAGCAGCTCGACGGGTCGATCGAGGTCGCCCGCAACGGGGGGACCCGCTGGGTGGTCCTGTTCCGCGAATTGAAATACAAGCCGCGGTTCTGATAGGATAAAGAGAGACAAAATGGCCAAGATCCGCGTGCTCGTGGTCGAGGACGAAAGCCTGGTCAGCCGCGACATCCACAACATGCTTCGGAGTCTCGACTATCAGGTGGTCGGGGTCGTCTCTACGGGCGAGGAAGCCCTCCGTCTTGCCGAGTCGGCCTCGCCCGACATCGTTCTAATGGACATCGTCCTCAAAGGCGAAGTCGACGGGATCATGGCCGCGGAACGCATCTGGGAGAACTTCGGCATTCCCGTCGTCTATCTCACGGCGTACGCCGACGAGCCCACGCTCCAGCGGGCCAAGGTTACCGAACCGTTCGGCTACATCCTAAAGCCGTTCGACGAGCGCGAACTGCAGACCACGATCGAGATGGCGTTCTACAAGGCCAAAATGGACAAGGCGCTTCGCGAACGGGAGGAATGGCTCGCCACGATCCTGGGCAGCATCGCCGACGGCGTCATCGCCACCGACGCCGACGGCCGCGTTTCGTTCATGAATCCGCGAGCCGAGCGGATCACGGGTTGGGCGCAGAGCGCCGCTCTCCGGCATCCTCTCCAAGAAGTTTTTTCGGTCGAGACCGGAACCAAGGCCGGGGACGAGTCTGACATGGACCTTTTTCATGCGAGCCTTCGGACGAAAACCGGAGTCGCGGTCCCGATCGAGCAGAGCACGTCGCCCATCCGTCGCGGAAAGAACGGAACCCAGGGGAACGTCCTCGTTTTTCGTGACATCACGCAGCGGAGGCAAGCCGAGGCCGAGCTCAAACAGAGTTGGGAACGCCTCCAGAAGGCTCTGTCGGGGACGGTCCAGGCCATGGCCCTGACTATCGAACTCCGCGATCCCTATACGGCCGGACACCAACGCCGCGTCGGGCGTCTTTCGAACACGATCGCCGTCGAGCTCGGCTTGCCCCAGGACCGAGTGGAGGGCGTTCGGATGGCCGGCGACATTCACGATATCGGCAAGATCTATGTCCCCGCCGAGATCTTGAGCAAGCCCGGCCAAATCACGGAAATCGAATATTCGATCATCAAAACGCACGCCCAAGTCGGCTATGACATCCTCAAATCCATCGAATTCCCCTGGCCCATTGCCCAGATCGTTCTCCAACACCATGAGCGGCTGGATGGGTCCGGATATCCGAACGGCCTGAAGGGGGACCATATCCTGCTCGAAGCCAGGATCCTCAGCGTGGCCGACGTCGTGGAGGCCATGTCGTCCCACCGGCCTTACCGGCCGTCCTACGGCATCGACAAGGCGATCGAGGAAATCTCGCTCAATCGCGGCCGTTTCTACGACCCGCAGGTCGTCGACATCTGCCTTAATCTCTTCGCCGAGCGCCGGTTTTCGTTCGAACCATGACCAGGGCGGGTTCGGTCCTCTGGCGGGTCGTCGCCGTTCTGCTTTCGGTTGCCGGAATTGCGGGCTTCATCATTTTCTTCATCCCGGGCATGAATATCTTCTGGCTCATCTTGAGCCCGATGATTTTCGCCGTCTATCAGATCCCCGCCGTCGCCGTTTACTATCTCTGGAAAAAACGCAGGGAAAAGGATGATGCGGGGGGCAACGGAAGCCGAGACGAACGCTGATGTTATCCCCCCTGCTCCCCGAAGAAAAACTAAAGACCGGGACGCTCTCAAGATTCCAATATCTAAACTTCTACTCCTCCTACCTCCCCTAGGACTCGGGGAGGAC
>JBGOYP010000298.1:0-3641 GCA_041479785.1 Candidatus Aminicenantia bacterium
GCCGGGGTCGCCCGTCAGGTTCCTGAACGGCAGGACCGCGAGGGAATGGATCCTGGGTTTAATTAACAAGAGCCCGGCGGCGACGAGCACGATTAAGAGGCCGGCGGCACCCGCGTACGAAAAGATCCTCTTCCACCGGATAGCCCGTTTTTTCTTGAGGATCGCCGCCTTCGTGATGGGAAGGCCTTTCTCGATCCTGTCCAAATCCGCCAGGAGCTCTTTCGCCGTCTGGTATCTCCCCCCGGCATCTTTTTCCATGCACCTCAGGATCAAGCGGCTCAGGTCCTCCGAGAGTCCGGCATTCAGCTCCCGGGGATTCGGCGGCGATTGCGTCTTGTGTTTGAGGGCCACGCTTAAGGCGGTATCCCCCTTGAACGGGACTCTCCCCGTGGCCATCTCGTACAGGATCACGCCCAGCGAATAAATGTCCGACCGTTGATCGGCGGTCCCGCCCTCGGCTTGTTCAGGAGAAATATAGTCCGGCGTTCCGATCATCATTCCCGTCTGGGTCATCCCCGGGGCTTCGATCGAACGGGCAATCCCGAAATCCATGATCTTCGCCTGGCCCTTTTCATCGATCATAATGTTTTGCGGCTTCAGGTCCCGATGGATGACGCCCAGGGCGTGGGCTTCGGCCAAGCCTTCGCCGACCTGCCGCGCGATCGCGAGCGTGTCCTCTTTCGACAGCGGGCCTTTCCGTCCGAGGAAGCTCTTGAGGTCCTCGCCCTTCACATATTCCATCGTGATATAGAGGGTTCCGTCCTGCTCGTTGAGGTCGTACATCTTACAGACATTCCGGTGGGCGATCTTCCGGGCGAATTTCAGCTCATTCTTGAAACGCTCGATGATTTCCTTGTGAGCCGCGATCTCGGGCTTCAAGACCTTGAAGGCCATCTCTTCGTCTAGTTTCAGGTCCCGGACCCGATAGACCTCTCCCATTCCGCCTTTTCCCAGCTCCTCGATAATCTCGTATCGCTCGGCGAAGATCGCGCGTATTTTCAAGCGTCGGAGCGGCGCTTCGAGCGTTCGGGTCACGGAGGCAGAGACCTGAGCCGGCGCGGAAAATCGCGTCCCGCAATTGCCGCAATAGAGCGTCTCGTCGGGATTATCGAATTGGCAGTTGGGGCATTTCACGGCGTCACCTCCCTCTCAATCCTCCCTCACGGCTGAATGATATTCCCGGCCTTGGAACAATGTCAAGAATATGAACGCGTCCGCGAATTGACGCTCTCTCGATTCTTTGATACTCTTGAGCCACACCTGATCGGAGGGGTCAGCAGTGACCGTCAAATGCCCGAAATGTCATTCTGAGAACCCCGAAACGCTTAAATTCTGCGGGGAGTGCGGGACCCAGATCCTGCCGTCATCGGCGGATTTATATGGCAGCCCGACCGAAACCCTCCAGGCCGTCCTCCTGAAGGAGCTCGCGACCGGAAGCACGTTCGCCGGCCGTTATCAGGTCATCGAGGAGCTCGGCCGGGGCGGGATGGGTCGCGTTTACAAGGTCTACGACACCAAGACGAAGGAAAAGATCGCCCTGAAGCTGCTCAAGCCCGAGATCTCGTCCGACGAGGAAGCGATCGAGCGCTTCGGCAACGAGCTGCGGCTCGCCCGGAAGATCTCGCACCGCCATATCTGCCGAATGTACGACCTTGGCGACGACAAGGGGACGCATTACATCACCATGGAATACGTCTCCGGCGAGGACCTCAAAAGCATGCTCCGGATGATGGGGCAGATGAGCGCCGGCAAGACGATCTACATCGCCCGGCAAATCTGCGAAGGCTTGGCCGAGGCCCACCGGCTGGGCGTCGTCCACCGCGACCTCAAGCCGCAGAACATTATGATCGACCGCGAGGGGAACGTCCGGATCATGGACTTCGGCATCGCCCGCTCCCTGAAGATGAAAGGGTTGACGGGGGCCGGAGTGGTGATCGGAACGCCCGAATACATGTCGCCCGAGCAGATGGAAGGGAAGGACGCGGACAGCCGGTCGGACATTTATTCGCTGGGCGTCATTCTCTACGAGATGGTGACAGGGAAAATCCCGTTCGAGGGTGAGACGTTCGTCAGCATCGCCCTGAAGCAGAAGACCGAAGCGCCGCGAAACCCCAAGGAATTCAACGCCCTGCTTCCGGACGACCTCGGCCGGCTCATCCTGCGCTGCTTGGAACGGGACCGGGAGAAACGCTTTCAGAGCGTTGACGCCATCCTGGCGGATCTGGCCAGGATCGAAAAAGGCGTCCCGACGACGGAGAAAGTTCTGCCGTCCATCCCGGCGACGTCGCGGCAGTTCACCGTGTCCTTCTCTCCTCGGAAACTCGTCATTCCGGCGGCGTCGCTCGTTGTCCTCGCCGTTGCCGCTTTTTTAATTGTCCAGCTCGTGAAACCCAAGGGCCTCGTCCGAGCTCCGTCCGGAAAGCCGTCGCTGGCCGTGATGTATTTCGAAAACCTCACCGGCGAGCCTGGGCTGGACCAATGGCGGAAGGCCCTGCCGGAGCTCCTGATCTCGGACCTGTCCCAGTCCAAGTACGTGAGTGTCCTCGGAAGCGATGAGCTCTATGACGTCCTCAATCGGCTCAATCAACTGGACGCCAAATCCTATTCCTCGCGCGCGCTCAAGGAGGTCGCCGGGCGCGGCGGCGTCAACCATATCCTGCTCGGCCAGCTGACAAAAGCCGGCGACACCTTCCGGCTGACATACACACTCAAAAAATACGGCGCGGGCGAGACGGTCGGCTCCGGGTGGGTGGCCGGCGAAGGAACCGCAGGTTTTTATCCGATGGTCGATGCCCTGACCCGGAAAGTCAAGGAGGACTTGAAACTCACCAATACGGAAATCGCCGGCGATATCGACGGAGAGCTCGGCAGGATCACAACCGCCTCGCCGGAAGCTCTCCTCCTTTATACCCAAGGACGCGAATATCACCACAAGGGAGATATCGCCAAGAGCATCGAGCTGATGCAGAAAGCCGTGGCCATCGACCCGAACTTCGCCATGGCCTATCGTTCCATGGCCGTGTCTTATAACAATTCCTATATGTTTACCGAGGGGAAAAAGTGGATGGATAAAGCCATGGCCTTGAGGGACCGCGTTTCCGAAAAAGAACGCCTCCTTCTTGAAGGCGATTATTACAGCCGCTCCGAACGGACGGATCCAAAAGCCTTCGAGGCTTATCAGAAGCTCCTTACGATCTACCCCGATGATTCGTTTACCCACATCAAACTGGCCCTTCTATATAGCAATTATGAGATGTGGGAAAAATCGATCGAGCACAGCCTGGCCGCGGTCCGGAATAAGGAGCGGACGTATTATCCCTACGACTATCTCGCCACGGTTTATGAAGCCCTGGGGATGCCTGAGAAAGCCAAGGAGGCCGCCGAACTCGGGATCCGTGCTAGCGGTGAGAATGTCGGCTTTCGACTCGACCTGGCCGATTATCATCTCTACCAAGGCCGATTCAAGGAGACTCTCGCTGAAATCGAAAAAGCTATCGCCCTCAGCCCCGAGGACTCCCGGAGCCGCATGGCCCGGGGGAACCTGTTCTTTTATCAGGGCGACTTCGTCCGGGCGGCCGGGGAATATCAAGACCTCTTGAAGCTTAAGGATCCAGGGGCCAGGATGTATTTTTCCTGGACAA
>JBGOYP010000299.1:0-3609 GCA_041479785.1 Candidatus Aminicenantia bacterium
AACAAGCGGATCATCCGCTCCTTGTCCTTCGCTCGGCCCGTCTGCAGGGCGATGGCTATCAGGTATTCGACTTTGACGACCTTGGCTTCAACGTCGCGGTATTTCAGAATCGCCGCGTTTTTCACGGCTTTGCGAATCAAATCATTATAGGCCGGGATGAACTGAACGGGAAATCCCTCGATTAGGATCGCTTCGGCCCGCGCCTCGAATCCGCGCTTTTTGGCAAAGTCGTAAATCGGCGCTAGGACGTCCAAGCCTTCCTTGGCCGGGATAAAAAAGATATCCAGGTCATACGTCAGCACGGGCTCGATATAATACGTCGCGGCGATCCCGCCGCCGATCGCATAAGCCCGGATGATCCCCCGCCGAGTGATTTCCTCGATGACGCGAATCGCTTTTTCCATCGGCCGGCCCGCTTCAATTATATTGAAAACCGGGGTGAATTCCTAAAGAATTTTGTCTCCATTGAGAGAGTCATAATCGGGGGTCAGATCTCAGATCTGACCCCGAATTACTTGACAAAACGAACTCTATAATTTATACTAGGTATGAATAATTCATACTATGCCGAGAGATCTTGAACAAGACCGTTAAAATCGCCATCAGCATGTCCGAGGAGGCGTTTAAGGAGATCGAAAAATTGCGCCGGAAATCGGGGAAAAATAGAAGCCAGGTCATCCGCGAAGCCCTGCTAGCTTTGAAAGCGGCATCCCATGCAAGACCGGCGATCCTTGAAGCGCGGGAGGCATACGGAACACCGGAGTCGGGGACGATGATCGATCCCGAGGAGCGGAAGCGAAGGGCGATTGCCGCGGCCGGACGATTCCGCTCCGGCGTCACCGATCTTGCGGCGAATCATGACCGCTATCTTGAGGAAAGCTATGGGGGGCTATCACATAAAAAGAACGCGGACGAGAAGGATTGACGCCTCATGATGGTCTTTATCGACACGAGCGCGATCCTGGCCGTCCTAGATGTCGGCGACGTCAACCATGCCGCGGCCAAAGCGCTCTGGGAAAAAACGATTCTCGCCGGGGACGTTCTTGTGTGCCATAACTATATTCTCGTCGAAACCTCGGCGCTGATCTCGCGCCGGTTGGGCATCGAAGCCGTCCGCGTCTTTGAATCGGATATCGTGCCCATCCTCTGGGTCGAATGGGTCACCCGGGACGTACATAACGCGGCCGTCGGCGCCCTCTTGGTCGCCGCCCGCCGCACCCTGAGCCTGGTCGATTGCGTCAGTTTCGAGGTCATGCGGAAGACGGGAATCGGGGCGGCGTTCGCCTTCGGCCGCCATTTCCAAGAATACGGATACGAACTGATTTAGCGTCTCTTGCCGGCTTGAACAAGATCAAAGACCTGAAGGGGGGCCGAGATGTTTTGGCGATTGCATAGTCAACGACGATCGCCAAAGGACGTGGTCTTTTATCGCTTCGCGCCCTGATATTTTTCGAGCATCCCTTTTACGTTCTTGATCGTGACATGGTCGTGGAACCGGAAACCTCCGCCGAAGTTTTTCGGGATATGCATCATCTCGTGGATGATCGTTTCCGTCTGGTCGTGATCGCTGAGCTTGTCGAACCTCTCGGAGATGAACTCCAGGACATAAAAGGCTTTGATCCCCATCGCAATCTGCAGGACTTTGCTCATCCCGTGACAGCGGGCAATGACCCGTCTCGCGGAAGAGCCGAAGCTTCTTACGCAAACGACCTTATCTAAATCGATGTGATGGAGGTCCAACGTTCGAACGATGTCCACGAACCGGGCTTGGATATCGTCCGCGATTTCATATCGAATATTCCGCGATTTCTTCTTCGGCATCCGATTCTCACCGAACCGGCCTCATGGAATCTAGCCTTTAGGCTTCATAAGCTGGATGTAGGGGGGATAGTCGGCGAGGGATTCGAAGTCTTCGTTGGGATGGAGGGCAGTGTAGGAGAAGCCCTGCTTCGTCGCCTGGCGGAGGAGATTGACCGCGCCTTCTTTGTCACCGAGGAGAGCGGCGATCCGCGCCCGCCAATACGTCGGGTGTCCGAAGGAATAAGGCTTCTTGTTCTCTTCGAGCTGTTTGGAGATCTTCAATCCTTCCTCTTTATCTCCTGATTGGACCGCAACCACCCCGAGATATCCCAAATAGGTGATATTGTCCGGGACATCGCTATGGAGCCCCTCGAATAAAGCCTTCGCTTTATCCCATTTCCCGAGGACATAAAATGTTGTTGCTTGGTCAATTTTGTTTCTAACAGAAGCTTTTTCCTGGTCGGGCCGACTCTCGAACCACTGCAGTGCCTGGCCCAGGATACGGATGGAATCTTCCTTGAATCCATGGGCGCGCAGCTCTCGCGCGGCGCCCGCCATGATGATGCCCGGAGAATAACTTGGCTGGGGAGGAAGCGTCTTGCTGTCTTCAAAAAGCTTCTGCAGCTCTTTCGTCCGGCCCAAAGCCGCGAAGGCGCGCGATTCATAATATAAGATCGATAAAATTTCAGGAAATTGGCTTCGGCCCCGGAGGGCTTCTTTCAGTTCCTGCTTATGGTTTCCGAGCATGTGATGGGCCATCGTGAACACCGACCAATAGGAGCCGCCCCAATTTTTATACACTTCAGCATAGGGATCCAAATGCGTCAGCAAGCCAACCGCTTCCTGGGGGTAATTGAATCGTATCGCTTCGGCGGCGTTTTGATAAGTCCAATCCCACGTTCTGTGAATGGAAACGATCTGGCGGCAACTCCTTAGCGTACCCTCACGGTCTCCATGCAACGAGGCTTGCCGCCAATCCAAGAAAAGCCGCTCACCGGTCGACAGATCCGCCCTGGACTTGGCGACTTCCTCGACGAGCTCTTCGGACTTGGCGTATTGGCCCATATTACTGAAAGCGATAGAGGCATACAACCTTGCCGCCTTGAGACTCGGATCGTGCTCAGCGGCCTGAAGGAAATGCTGAATGGCCTTTGGATATTCCGTACGGTAAAAGGCTTTAGAACCCTCAATATATTCTCGATACGCCTCATATTTCGGCGGTTCCTTCAAAAATGAAAGCCAGTCTTTCAGCACCGGATCGAAAACGCCGGCCAGCCCGCCCATGAGCCTTAGGCGAATAGGCTCGAGCGCGGCCGCAGGGTCGGCGACAGGCCCGCTCGCCGGCTCGAGAGTGATGAGATTCTTCCGCGTAACCATGTCCAGCACCCAAGCTTGAAACTGGAGTTTATCTCCTTGGAGATAGTAATCGCCATGGACGATTTTCCCGGCTTTTGTAGCTTCGGCAAGGGCGCGGAGTTTATCCTTTCCTTTTGAGGCGGCCGACAAAGCCTCGGCCGATGGCATGGGGGCGACGGAAAATTGATCGTCCTGGGTCAGGCCCTGCATGATCCGCTCCGCGGCCATATTGCCGATATTATCAAGCTTGGGATCGCCGGTCTTATTCTCGAAAACGGCGACGGCGACCAGCTTCGGGTCCAGGTTCGAAGCTTTCTTCGGCCAGAAGACGACCGCGGCGACGATGACGGCGACGACTGCTAGCGCCGGGAGGACGAGCTTCTTCGGCTGGAACTTGACCGTAATTTCTTTTGAAGTGAACGGTTTGCGTGTGGGCGTGAGCAGCTCAGCCTC
>JBGOYP010000300.1:0-3608 GCA_041479785.1 Candidatus Aminicenantia bacterium
GGGACGAAGCTTGAGCTCGTGGTTTTTCCGCGGAGGATCCGGCCGGAGGCGCCGGGCCGTCGTCTTTTTCGGGATGCCGGAGAACGGACATTTCCAACGCCTGCGTCCGCTGATCTCCGGGCTGTCCGGAGCCGGGATCGCCGCTCACGTGTTCACGCACGCCATGTTCAAGCCGCGGGTCGAGCGCGCCGGCGGCGTCTTCTTCGATCTCTTCTCCAGGTACCCTCTGGAGCAGGCCGACGACGAATCGCTCCCCGTGCCGTCCCGGTACGTCACATATGCCGCGAAGTACGCCGAAGGGATCCGGCACGACGTGGAGAAGACGGGAGCCTCTCTCGTGATCCACGACACTTTCGCCGTCGTCGGACGCGTCGTCGCGTCGCTGCTTCACATCCCCCGCGTTAACGTCTGCGCCGGCCACAACCTGGCTCCGGCGCGCATCCAAACCGCGCTATCGAAAGATCCCCGGTTCAGGCCGTCCCGCGCGTGTCTCGAAGCCGTGAAGGTTCTCCGGGAATCCTACGGGATGACGGACGCCACGCCGTTTTCCTACGTTTCCGCGATCAGCCCGAGTCTCAACGTCTATTGCGAGCCGCCCGAGTTTCTCGAAAAAGACGAGCGGCCCATTTTCGAACCTCTCGCGTTCTACGGATCGCTTCCGTCCGAAAAAGAGCGCCGGGAAGACGGACGAAGGGACCGCCCATGGTTCGGACCGGGGGGAAGCCGGGATTCCAAAGTGTACATCTCCTTCGGCACGGTCGTATGGAGGTACTACGCCGACGACGCCGTCCGGGCCCTGAACGTGATTGCGGCGGCATTCGCCGACGCGAAAGGGTTTGAGGCGATCATCAGTCTGGGCGGCACCGGGATCGACAGGAACGTCATCGCCGGATGGGTCCGGCCCAACGTCTCCGTCGAGAGCTATCTTGATCAATGGGAAGTCCTGCGGGAAGCGGGAGTTTTCATCACCCACCACGGGATGAACTCGACCCACGAGGCGATTTTCCACCGGGTTCCCATGATCTCCTATCCATTTTTCATGGATCAGCCGGAAATGGCCGGAACGTGCCGGAAATTCGGGCTCGCCGTCCCGCTCGCCGATTCCCAGCGCGGGGAATTCGGGCAGGATCGGGTACGGGCCGCGCTGGCGCGGCTGGCCGAAGGCCGGGATTCGATGCACGAGGCGCTTTTCAGGGCCCGTGAATGGGAGCTCGCCGTAATGGAGGGGAGGCCCGCTGTCCATCGGCGGATACTGGATCTCGCGCGATAGACGCTATAAAATCAGGCCGACAGAGGGGAGGGACCGACATGCCGAAAGAATTCCGTATGTACATCGATGGGGAATGGCGTGACGCGCTCGACGGGGGAAAATACGACGACATGAATCCCTACACCGGCGGGGTTTTCGCCCGGGTCGCAGCGGGAAAGCGCGCCGACGCCGCCCGCGCCGTCGCCGCGGCTGCGGCCGCGTTCCCGGCCTGGTCGCGCTCGCTCCCGGCCGAGCGTCAAGGCCTGTTTCTGAGAGCCGCGGATATCCTCGAGAAAAAGCGGGACGAAATCGTCGCGGTCCTCGCCGAGGAAACCGGGTGCGCCTTAGGCTTCGCAATGTTTCAGGCGACGTTCACGCCCGGCCTCCTGCGCGAGGCGGCCGCCCAATGCCATCAGGCCGCGGGGGAGCTCATCCCCTCCGACCTTCCGGGCGGCCTGCACATGTCCGTTCGCCGGCCAGTGGGCGTCGTGGCCGGCATCGCCCCGTGGAACGCGCCCCTGATCCTGTCCCTGCGCGCCATTTGCATGCCCATCGCTTTCGGAAACACGGCGGTTCTCAAGCCGTCCTCGGAGTCCGCCGTGGCGGGCGGTGTCGTGATCGCCGAGGTCTTTCACGAAGCGGGATTCCCGAAAGGCGTTTTGAACCTCGTCACCAACGGGCCGGGTGCGGGCCGCGGGATCGGTGACGAATTCGTCGAGAATCCGAAGGTGCGCCGGATCAACCTGACGGGATCGACGGCCGTGGGCCGGGAGCTCGCCGAAAAAGCGGGCCGGCATCTCAAGCGCGTCGCCCTGGAACTGGGCGGCCAGAACCCGATGATCGTCCTGCGGGACGCGGACATCGAACAGGCCGTGAACGCGGCCGTTTTCGGGGGCTTTCTCCATCAGGGCCAGATCTGCATGTCCACGCGCCGGATCATCGTCGAAAAGCCGGTCGCCGGGGCGTTCACCGAGAAGCTCGTCAAGAAAGTCGCCGCCCTCAAGGTGGGCGATCCCAAAGAGCCGGATACCGTCATTGGGCCTCTCATCAACGGGCATCAGTTGCGCCTGGTCGGCGAGAGCGTCGAGGCGGCCGTCCGGGACGGCGCCAGGGTCTTGTGCGGAGGCAGGTCCGAGGGGCCGTGTTATCTTCCGACGGTCGTGGCGGGCGTCAGGCCGGGCTCGGCCTTCTCTCGCGAAGAGACCTTCGGCCCAGTCGTCTCGGTCATCGAGGTCGAAAGCCCGGACGAAGCCGTGGCCGCGGCCAACGACACCGTGTACGGGCTGACGGCGGCCGTGTTCACGAGGGACCTGGCCCTGGGGCTGGACGTGGCCGAGCGCGTCGAATCGGGAATCGTCCACATCAACGACCAGACCGTCCACGACGAGCCCCAGATGCCCTTCGGCGGGGTCAAGGACAGCGGTTGGGGCCGGTTCGGCGGACGGGCCGCCCTGGAGGAGTTCACGGAACTGCGCTGGCTCAGCATCCAGCGCTCCCCGCGCCGCTATCCCATCTGACCTTTGCCGGCCGCGTTTTCTTCGATGGACAAAAAGTTATAACGGGCTCCCTGACCCGGCTCCGGGAGCTGAGGCTTTTCGATAATCCAGACGGACGTGCTTGTTCATCGGATAGGGAAGGGGGGAGCCTTCGGGGATGGGGTCGATATAGAGCTTCCTGAATTCCGGGTGCTGCATGCGGCAGGCGATGCTCCGATGAGCATAGGCGGGGTGGCCGATGAGCTTCTTCCAGATCTCGCGGAGGGGCTCGTTTCGAATGTTCCCGAACGACAGCGGCGTAAAATCGCAGGGGGCCACGTCTCCATATGCGGTGATATAAAGCATGATGAAACCGGCGAAGCATCCGATGCCGGACAAATATCCCATCATCGTGTTTTGCCAGGATTGCGAGGCCAGGGGAGGGACGACGCCTTGATTCAAGACGCGGTCCGTATGGTCGGCCAGTTCTCGATGCTGTTCCGGCGTCAACATGACGTCTTCCGCCCGGAGAAGCGAGCCCGCCGGGATGGCATCGAACAGGAGGACGGTCAGAAGACCAAGACGTTGGGCCAGCTGATGCATGCGGAGGTGGTGGCCCTTCTCAACGTTGCTTCTGCTGCAATAAGACGATAGCCCGACCAGCAAACCCGCGTCTTGGGCGTTTTTGACTCCCGCCACCGCGGCCTCAAAAATACCGTCATAACCCCGACACCGGTTATGCTCTTCCGCGTTGTCGCTGTCGAAGCTGACGAAAAGGGCATAGAGCCCGGCCCTTTTCAGCTTCTGGGCCGTCTCCCGATCGAGCAATAGGCCGTTCGTAAAAAGGACCGTAACCGCCTTTTTTTTATCTACATACTCGATTA
>JBGOYP010000301.1:0-3593 GCA_041479785.1 Candidatus Aminicenantia bacterium
TAGTGTCTTCGGCCTTATAGACGACACCCATTCCGCCTTTACCTAACTCTTCGACAATCTGGTAGCGGTTGGCGAACGTCGAGCCCGTGGTCAGCTCTTTAATCGGCGTTTGGAAGGTTTCAGTCTGAGAAAAAGCGATTTTCTCAGAGGGTTGGACTATAGTCCCGCACTTGTTACAAAAACGGCTGTCTGAGGGATTGTCAAAATGACATTTGGGGCATTTCATGGCCCATGTTCCCTTTAACGAATCTCCATGCTCTCAACTCTCTTCCGCATCTCCTCGACTTGGATCCTCGTTTTTTCGATGATCTTTTTGAATCGCTCATCGTCACGGAGGTTTTCGAACGTCGGATCTGTATTTGAAAATCGCCGGGAATTAAGGCGTCCTGATCAGCGGAGCGAGACTTTAATGACAAGGATCTCGGACGCGCCCGCCGTCCGGACCGGAGGGCCCCAGGTCTGGATCCCGCTGGTCACGAAGACATGCATCCCGCCTTTTATCTTATACCCCCACGCCAGCTCGTACTGGCCCCGGGTAATGATGTTGACCGGGAATAGCTGACCGTTGTGGGTATGCCCGGAGAGCTGAATATCCGCGCCGGCCCGGCTGACGGCATCGAGGTCGGTGGGACGATGGTCTACGACGATGACCGGCAGGTCGGCGTCGCGGCCCTTCAACAAGTCTCCGACCGGAGCGCGTCCCCGGCCCCGGCCTTCGTTCCGGCCGACCAGATAAAACGCATCGTCGATTTTCTCGACCGTGTCCTGGAGAAGACGGATGCCGGCCTTTTCGAAAAACGTCCGGGAAGCGCCGCGCGAATCATGGTTTCCTGGGACCCCGTAGACGCCGTATTTCGGCGCGAGGCGCTTGAAAATGGCTTCGAACGTCTCCAGCTTCTCGTCCTGCCGATCGCCCTCGACCATGTCGCCGCCGAGGAGCACGATATCGGGGCGCGCAGCCGCCACTTTGGCCTCAAAACGTTCCATCACCTTTGGGTTCGTCGTGTCTTTAAGATGGAAATCGGAGGCGAAGGCGATCGTGAGCTCGCGGAGGGTGGACGATTTCCGGGGGATTTCGATCGCGTAGTTGTGGATACGTGGATGGTTGTTGATGTAAGCTCCAGCGGCGACGATGGCGGCGGGGACGATGAACGATATCCAAAGCCGGGCAAAGCGGAAGCGCGGCCTGCGGACGGCCTCGGGACTCAAGAGTTTGAAGAGCCGGGCGAGGGCGATCGCGACGTCGGACAAAACCACTAAAAGGACCAGATAAAGGAGCACGGGAAGGCCGACATAGCCTACGATCGTAACGTCCTTGGACCACGCCGTCGAGGGGCGATGGGATAGGGTTTCGGCCAAAGGATAAGCCGCGATGAGAACCGTATAGAGAGCGGTCACCAGAATTTTCCAGATAAGTTTCGAAGCGAGCGTCCAGAGACGATACCCCGTAAATAAGATCAGAGGCGAAGAATAGAGGATCGGATTGAGAAGATACATGGGCTTCTAGAGCGGGCATTATAACCGGCGAGCTTGTCTTTTCGCAAGGTTGGAATAATAATATCGTTCTCGCCGGGACGCATCGGCACTCCGTCCCCGAGCGAAAACGTACTCTGCGACCAAAGGACCACCGCCCATGACCGAGCCGATACGAAGTCGACGCGACGCGACCCTTGTTCAAGGCGACCCCAAAGTCATCCGCGGCTGGGTCCTCTATGATTGGGCGAATTCGGTCTATCAGCTGACGATCGCCTCAGCCATCTTTCCGATTTACTACAATCAGATCACGCGCACCGGAAGCGATTTCACCGTCCATTTTTTCGGCCTGCCGATCATCAACACTGTGCTCTATTCGTGGGCGATCGCGGCCGCCTATCTCATCGTCGGGCTTTTCTCGCCGCTCTTCGCGTCCGTCGCGGACTATACGGGACGCCGGAAATCTTTCATGAAAGCGTTCACCTGGCTCGGCGCCCTATCGTGCGCGACGCTTTTTTTCTTCGATAAGTCGAACATCGAGCTGGGCATCATCGCCTTTACGCTCGGGACGATCGGCTACGGCGGAAGCATCGTCTTCTATAATTCGTTCCTCCCCGTCATCGCCGCGCCCGAGGACCAGGACCGGGTCAGCGCCCGGGGATACGCCATGGGGTATCTCGGCGGCGTCGTCCTTCTCCTCATGAATCTCGTCGTCGTCCTCCAGCCGGCGTGGTTCGGCATCAGCGACCCGCGGCTTCCCGCAAAGCTCTCGTTTTTATCCGTCGGCGTATGGTGGATCGGATTCAGCCAAATTACGTTCCGGCGGCTGCCGAGGTTCACCTACGGCCATCGCCGGCCGGGGACGAGTATCGTTTTCGGCGGCTATCAGGAGCTTCGCCTCGTGGCCCGCCAGATCCGGCGGTTGCCGCGACTGAAGACCTATCTGGTGGGTTTTTTCTTCATCACGATGGGGTTGCTGACGGTCATGTTCATGGCGGCGACGTACGGCGAGAAACAGCTCGGGCTCAAAGAAGAAGTCCTGATCGCGACCATCCTCGTCATCCAGCTCATCGGGATGCTCGGGGCCTGGCTTTTCGCCAAGCTGTCCGCCGCGATCGGCAACATCCGGGCTTTCATCATTTCGATCATCGGCTGGGTCCTCATTTGTATCGGGGCCTATTTCATTACGAACGCCCTGGGTTTTATCATCATTGCAGTTTGTGTCGGCATGGTCATGGGCGGCTCGCAATCGCTCGCCCGCTCGACCTACTCCAAAATGCTTCCGGAGACCGAGGACCACACCTCGTTTTTCAGTTTTTATGACGTCATGGAAAAGCTGGCCACGGTGGGCGGGACGTTCAGCTTCGGCATCACCGAGGCGCTGACGGGGAGCATGCGGAATTCCGTGCTGGCGATCGTCGTCTTTTTCGCCATCGGGCTGGGATTTATCCTGCCCCTTTTAAAAAAGGCGTGAGACATGGCCGACGCGAAAGGAGCCTGGTGGACGGACGCCCGGTTCGGACTTTTCCTTCATTGGGGTTTATATGCCCTGCCGGCCCGCCATGAATGGGTCAAGAATTACGAACATCTGTCCGACGAAGAATACCGAAAATATTTCGACCACTTCGACCCCGACCTCTACGACCCGGTCATCTGGGCGCGCGCCGCGAAAGCCGCCGGGATGAAATATGTCGTCGTCACGACCAAGCATCATGACGGCTTTTGCCTTTGGGATTCGAAAACTACGGAATATAAAGCGACCCGAACGCCCTGCGGCCGAGATTTGATCGCGCTTCTTGTCAAGGCGGTGCGCGACGAAGGGCTGAGGGTCGGTTTCTATTATTCGCTCCTCGACTGGCACCACCCGGACTACCCCCTCGACAAACATCATCCCCAATTCGGTAACGTCGAGTTTCGCGAAAAAACGAAAAACCGGGACATTTCGAAATACGCCACCTATCTGCACAACCAGGTGCACGAGTTGTTGACCGAGTTCGGACCGGTCGACTATCTGTTCCTCGATTTTTCGTTTCCGGGGCCGGACGGAAAGGGGAGAGCCGACTGGCGGTCCGAAGCGCTGCTTAAGATGATCCGCGAACTCCAGCCGAATATCCTCATCA
>JBGOYP010000302.1:0-3582 GCA_041479785.1 Candidatus Aminicenantia bacterium
CCCGGAGATGGAAAAAGTCGGCGAGGAGACTTATCGGTATCCGGGCCCGCCGCCCCAGACGAAGGAAGCCGCGGTCGTCATGCTCGCCGATTCCGTCGAAGCGGCGTCTCGCAGCCTGAAGGTCCACAAGGAAGAGAACCTGAAGCGCGTCATCAAGGACATCTTCGACAACTACCTTCAGGACGGCCAGCTCGACGACTGCGCTTTCTCCCTCCGCGAACTGCGGCTGATCGCCGCCTCGTTTCTTGCGACACTCGAGCGAGTCTATCAGCCGCGCGTCGATTACCCGGGCTTCGAGTTCGAGCCCAAACATAGGAAAAAGCCTGAAAAAGAACCCAGGAACGGCAATGATCGAGGTCCTGAACCGACAGAAGAAACACCCCATTAAGACCGCCCGGTTCGAGCGTCTCCTCCGCGGTCTGGCCGGGCGCTATCGTCTGTCTCGCCCCGAGATCGCTCTCGTCTTCGTCGGCGATGCCGCGATGCGGAAGCTGAACAAGACGTATCGCCGGAAAGACAAAACGACCGATGTTCTGAGCTTTCCGCTCAACGCGAAGGCCCCAGACGGCCGGCTGTACGTGGGCGATATCGTCATCTCCGTTCCCCAGGCCGCGCGGCAGGCGCGCCGGCTGGGTCACGGCCTCGACCGTGAGCTCGGCATCCTGGTCATCCACGGCTTCCTTCATCTTCTCGGATATGGCCACGACGAAGGCCACGAGGACGAAGAGACGGCGGCCCGCGCCCTCTTCCTGAAAGGCTGAGACCGTGTTGGCATCCTGGATCGGACTGGGGTTGAGCGCGTTCGCGGCGTTCCTCCTTTCTCTTTTCCACATGACGCTCGAAGCGTTCTCCCGGACCTCTTTGAGCGGCTTCCTCGAAGAACGGAATACGCCCGGCCGGCAGGACTTCGTCCGGAGGTTCGATGAGATCCGGACCGCGGTTGATTTCTGGCGGACGGTTTTTATCGTGGCCGGGCTTGTCTATGTCTTCGTGTTGATCCGCCGGGCCGACCTCTGGCCGCTGTGGTTGTTTCTCGGCTTCGTCCTCGCTTATGCCATCCTTTTCGAGGGCCTGGCCCGGTTTCTCGGGACGGTGTTCAAGACCAGGCTCATTCTCTTTTTTCTGCCCTCGGCCCGGCTTCTGCTGACCCTGGCCGCGCCGCTTCTCGTCCTCTGGCGCTGGATTTGCGCACGCGGGGATGAAGGCGACAAGAAGGAGGACGACCGGGAAGCCGGCAACGAGGAGATCGAAACGTTCATCGACGAAGCCAAGGAAGACGGCATCATCGAAAAGGGCGAGGGCCAACTCCTCCGAAGCGTCGTCGAGTTCGGCGACGTGGTCGTCCGCGAGATCATGACGCCGCGGGTGGACATCGTCTGCATCCGGCGGGACGCGACGATCCACAAGCTGCGCAATCTCATCATCACCGAAAAATATTCCCGCATCCCCGTCTATAAAGACCGCGTGGATAACACCGACGGCATCGTCATGGCGAAAGACCTCCTCCCCTACTCCGACGCCCGGTTCGACCAGGCTTCGATCGAACCCCTGATCCGGCCGGCCATCTTCGTTCCGGAATCGATGAAGGTCCCGGACCTCCTCAAGGAGCTCCAGCGGGTGAGACAGAAGATGGCCATCGTCGTCGACGAGCACGGCGGCGTCTCGGGACTCGTGACGATGGAAGACGTCGTTGAAGAAATCGTCGGCGAGATCCAGGACGAATACGACACCGAAGAAGCTCAAATCCAGCAGGTCGGGGCGGGCGACTATATCGTTTCGGGAGTCGCCAAAGTCGAAGAGCTCGAAACCCTGTTCGGCAGGGACCTGGCCGGAGAGGATTTCATCACGGCGAGCGGATTGATTACCCACGAGCTCGGCCGCCTCCCCGAAAAGGGGGAACTTCTGAATATCCGCGGCCTGACCGTCGAAGTCCTCGACGTCGACCAGAAACGCATCAAGAAGCTGCGCATCCAGGGGGTCCCGGCGGCCTCGGCGGAAACGGAGTGACCATGCCCCGCGCCAAGACAACGACCGAACCGAAACCGTCCGCCAAGGTCGGCTACGTGGCCCTCGTCGGCCGGCCCAACACCGGCAAGTCCACGCTCCTCAACAAAATCCTAGGCCAGAAAATCGCCATCACCTCGAACAAACCTCAAACGACGCGGATGAGCATTCTCGGCATCCACACGACCGACCGCGGGCAGATTATCTTCGTCGACAATCCGGGGATCCACAGGCCCCTTCACAAGCTGAACAAACGGATGATGAACTTCGTCTATTCCTCGCTCGAGACGTCCGATATTGTCTGCCTGCTCATCGACGCCACAGAAAAGTTCGGCCAGGGCGACGCTTTCGCCCTCGCGATCCTCAAGAACGTCCGGAAGCCGGTCTTCCTCCTCATCAACAAGGTCGACATCGTCAAGAAAGAGAACATCCTGCTGCTCATCGACAAGTACAAGGACCTGATGCCGTTCAAGGAGATCATTCCGATTTCAGCGTTGAAGGGAACGAACCTCGATGTCTTCGTGAAGCTGGTTTACGATAATCTGCCGGTCGCGGAAAAGATCTATTCGGACGACGAGATTTCAGACCAGTCCGAGCGGTTTCTCCTGGCCGAGGTCATCCGGGAAAAAGTCCTCGCCCATGTCGAGCAGGAACTCCCCTGGGCGACAGCCGTCTATATCGAAGAGATCGAACGAAAAGAGCCGAAATCTTATATCAAGGCGAGCATTTTCGTCGAAAAGGACAACCATCGCAAGATCATCATCGGCCGCCACGGCGACCTCATCAAGATGATCGGCACCGAAGCCCGGCGGGAGATCGAGGAGATCTTGGAGGGTCCGGTGTTCCTCGAACTTCAGGTCAAGGTCCGGCCCGAGTGGCGCGATTCGGCCGATGTCCTCGACCTCATCGAGGGGCAGAAAGAGTTTTAATTATAAGCGCGAGCCGCGCGGGGCGGTCGCACCGACTCTTTGTTGACTTTCCCCGGGAAGGATGCGAAAATCTAATCCCTTTTCCTGACGGTGAGTGTAGCTCAATCGGTTAGAGCATCGGACTGTGGATCCGAAGGCTGGGGGTTCAAGTCCCCTCACTCACCCCAAGCATTTTACCCCATAAGCGCCTGAGAAATCAGGTACTTATGCGGCCTCAGCGTTACTTTTCACTTTCACCCGCTTTCCGTTCAATTCCGCCCGATTCCGTCATAAACACGTCATAAAAGTCGACAGTCGATTTCATGGGGACTATCCCTATTTGACTGAGGCGAGAAACTATAGTATTTTTTTAATAATCGAAAGGGAGCAATCAAAATGAAATCTATTATTAATTTCATGAGAGACAATCAAGGGATTATTAGTGTATTTTGCACAGTTGTCCTTGCCGTAATAACTTGGCGATACCTTATCGAAACTAAAAAGATAAGGAAAATCGCATCTGATTCTTTTATCATGGACACAGCGCCGATAGTATTTTTAGAACTTCCTGCGCCTTCAAGAAAATTAGATTATCAAAAACATGATGACAACTTAAAGAAACAAACAGAGCTTATTGAAAAACATGCAAATGCAATTGCAGAATTAAAAA
>JBGOYP010000303.1:0-3571 GCA_041479785.1 Candidatus Aminicenantia bacterium
CACCGGTCCGACCTCAATTACGTCATCAGCGAGATGATTTCGGAGCTGACGATCCAGCACACCTACATCGAAGGGGGCGACTTCCAGATCCCGCCGCGGCCGAGGGTCGCGCTTCCGGGCGCCCGTTTCGAGCTCGACAAGGCCGCGGGACGATATCGGATGAAGACGATTTTCACGGGTGAAAATGAAGAGGAGATCTATCGGGCTCCGCTGACCGAAATCGGGGTTAATATTTCGGCGGGCGAATATGTCCTGGCCGTCGACGGCGTCGAACTCAGCCCCAACGAAGATCCCTATCGCCAGCTCCGCAACAAGGCCGACCGGCCCGTCCAACTGACGGTGAACGCGAAGCCGAGCTTGGACGGGGCGCGGACCATCGCCTTCAATCCCATCGTCAGCGAGGAGAAGCTGATCTATTTCAACTGGGTCAACGCCAACCGCAAACGCGTCACGGAGCTTTCCGGAGGGCGGATCGGATATCTCCATATCCCAGACATGGGCGCCCCGGGCCTCTACGAGTTCATCAAGTGGTACTACGGCCAATTGGACAAGGAAGCCCTTGTCGTCGACGAACGCGCCAACGGCGGCGGGAATGTCTCGCGGATGCTCATCGAGCGGCTGGCCCGCCAGTGGCTGGGCCTCAATTATTCCCGGACGGACAACCGGCCGAATACGTATCCCGACGGCGTTTTCATCGGTCCCAAAGCCGCGATCCTCGACGAGTTCTCCAGCTCCGACGGCGACATCTTCCCGGCGATGTTCAAACAGGCGGGCCTCGGGCCGCTCATCGGCCAGCGCTCCTGGGGCGGCGTCGTCGGCATTTCGGGCCGCGGGCCGCTCATCGACGGCGGGTCGATCTCGGTCCCCGAATCGGGATTCGCCAGCACCAAGGGGGAGTGGATCATCGAAGGCTACGGCGTCGACCCCGACATAGTTGTCGAAAACGACGCGAGATCCGTCATCGAAGGGAAGGACCCGCAGCTCGAACGGGCCGTTGCTGAGCTGATGAAAAAGATCCAGACAAATCCCGTGAAGCTTCCGCCCAAGCCGGCTGGCCCGATCAAAACTGAAAAAAGGTAAGCCTAGTTAGGCTTCCACGGCCGGCGGTTGTCGCGGCAGATCTTCTGCGATACCGCCCGCGCCGTCAGCAGGCCGGACGGGAGTCCGCCGCCCGGGCTGATCCACTGGCCGACCATGTAAAAGTTCTTTAGTCCGGGGAGGACGGCCGGCAGCGGCCGGAACCCCGTGGCCGGCGTCATCAACCAGCCCTCCATGCTGCCGCGCCAGTTGCCGGTGTATCGGACGACCGTCGCCGGCGTCGCGACGTCGACAACCTCGACCTTGCCTCGGGCCGCCGGGAAGCGGCTTTCGAAGGCGGCGATGACCTCGCGGGCGACCCGGTTCTTTTCCGCGTCGTATTTGGGGCGGTCGTTGTCCCGAAGGGACCGCCAGTAGCCGTCGTTCGTGGTCACGAAGAATACGACGACGGCGGTTTTGCCGGGCGGGGCGAAGGTCGGGTCGAAATTAAAAATCCGGACCGAGAACGAAGACGTCTTCGTTTGAGGGTCGATCACGATCTCCCGGTCCAGGGCCGCGTAGAAAAGACCCGGCTCGTCTTTCAGGTCGGCGGCGACGCCCAAGGAGACTTGGACACAGGACGGGAAGAGCTTGAAGGTCTCGTAGACCTTCTTGAACTTGTCGCTCACGTATTTTCCTTCGAGCATGTCGAACAGCGTGGCGTGGCCGTCGGCCGCCGAAATAACGATATCGGCGGCGAGGCGCTCGCCGTTGCTCAGGAGGACGCCGGACGCCCGGCCGTTGTCGACGATGATTTTTTCGGCTTCGGCCCCGAACCGGATTTTTCCGCCGAGCGACGCGTAGCGGTCGAGGATGAGTCCGATGAGTTTCGGCGTCCCGCCGACCGGATAGCCGGCGTTGCCCGCGGTCATCCAGGCGAGCATGAACGGGATGGCGATGAATGACAGATCGGTCAAGCCGACGCCGAAGAAGTCTCGGAGCAGGGGGTTCTTGAATTTCTTGGCGAAGTCGGCCATGGTCAACTTCCCGTATTTCCCCATCATCGGAAGATACGGAAGGGCTCCGAGATACGAGGCGAGCCGGGCGAAAAACGTATCGCCGCCGGGCATCTTGAACCGGGCCAGCTTCCGGATAAGGCCGGTGAACTCCTTGATGGCGGCGGCGTCTTCGGGCGCTTTGGCGAGGAGCTCCTCTTCCAGACGATCCACGTTCCGGTAGATCACGAGCCGGCCGCCGTCTTTCTCGAGGACCTGGTATATATCGCCGTCATGAAACGTGACCTTGTCGATGTCGAAGACCTCTTTCCAGGTCGCGTTCATTTCGGCGCCGGGCTTGGACCCGACGAACCAATGAATGCAGTTTTCGAAGGTATAGCCTTTTCGCGTCCAGGCCGTCGCCAGCCCGCCGGCCACGGTGTGCATCTCCAGGATCTCGGTCTCGAAGCCGTTTTTCTTCAGATAGACTCCTGCACACAGGCCGGCGATTCCGCCGCCGATGATGAGCGCTTTCTTTTGGTCCATGGTCGAGGCCTCCTTAAGCGCCCTATAATACACCCCCCAAGTTCATTTTTGATGAAGTTTTGATGAAATATTTTCCCCGGAGCCGGCTGGGGGCCGAATTTTGTTATAATATCGTCCCCTGAAGACGAACCGAGAGGAGGAACAGCTCTGGGCGAAGATTTCCTGCATACGGTCCTAGGTAAGACAGGCCTTCCCGTCCATCGCGTCGGGCTGTCGGCGACTTATCGGCCCGGGAAAAACACCGTTCGGCGCGCCGTCGAGGAAGGACTCAATTATTTTTTCTATTTCGGTATCGATACGCATATGACCGGCGTCCTGCGCGAAGCGATGGCCGGCCGACGGGAAAAATTCGTCGTCGCGACCGGCGCCTACAATCTTCTCCTTGGCCACCCCAACCTCGAGCGGACTCTCGAAAAACGGCTCCGCCAGCTCGGCACGGATTACATTGACGTCTTCATGTACCTCGGGGTCGTTCGGGAGAAAGATTTCCCGCCGAAGTTGATCGAGCATTTTCAAAAGCTCAAGGACACGGGCAAAGTCCGCTTCATCGGTCTATCGACCCATGCCCGCAAATTCGCCGGCCGGCTCGCGGCCGATGACCTCGTGGATGTCCTCATGATGCGCTACAACGCCGCTCACCGCGGCGCGGAACAGGATATCTTCCCGTTCGTCCGGGCCCACGACACGGGCGTCACGAGCTTCACCGCGACCCGCTGGCGCTATCTCATCCGCCGGCCGCGGGCGGCGATATGGCCGAACGACGAGCCCATCCCGACGGCCGGACAGTGTTACCGTTTCGTTCTTTCGAACCCCGCCGTGCACGTCTGCCTGATGTCGCCGACCAATATCCGCCAATTCGAAGAGAACATGAAAGAAATCCGCGAAAAAGGCCCCCTTGGCCCCGACGAAATGGCCTACATGAAACGCTTCGGCGACGCCGTCCACCACACGAAAAAGAAGCTTTATTAGATGTGCCATGAACGACTTATATAAGAAAAACCTCGGAAGAACGG
>JBGOYP010000304.1:0-3529 GCA_041479785.1 Candidatus Aminicenantia bacterium
ACGGCCGTATCGAGCCTCAGCGCCGAGAGCATTCCGACGGCGACCGTGGTCGAGACCAAGAAATTCGAGTTCGCCCCGGTCGGCGTCTCGATCACGACGGTCATCAACAAACTTCTCTTCAACCAGATTAAGGACAACACGATCCTCTTCTCGCCTAGTCCGTACAACCCGAGCGCCGACGTTGCGGGCTACGACGTTTATCGCCGGAAAGCGAGCGAGAGCAACAGCGCCCTGGTGTTCATCAAGAGCCTGGACGCGGCGACTTTCAGCTACAAGGACGCCGGCTTAAAGGGCGGTGGGAAATACGCCTACGCGCTGAAGACGCGATATGCGGACGGGCGCATAAGCGACCTTTCGACGGTTGTCGCGGAGAAGTGAGGGAAGACGCGGCCCGATAGCGACAGACTTAGGTCGGTATCGCTCAGGCCGTATCGATGATCAGGACTTCCGCTTTTGAGAGGCGCATCGTCCGCCGCTGCTGGCCGATCGTATTCAATAGCTCATTCAAGACGGCCGTTTCGCGTTCGTTTTTCCGCAATTCCGGCTTATGGAAGAGGTCGCTTAAGGCGACTTCCAACGCTTCGATCGGAGTACCGGAGGGAATCGTCAATAAATAGCGGCTCGGCGCGATCTCGATCAACTTGATCCAGGGAATTTGTCTCAGGGCCTTGCACGGGCCGACGACGATCAACGATTTTTCCGGGGCCATTTCGACGAGCTCCACCGGTTTGAAGCGCCCTCGGCCGGTCCCTAGGACGGCTTCCGTGACCTTGACCACGGCACACGTTCGGTCCGGGTCGATTTCGGCCAGCTGGTCGAGGACGCGCTCCGGCAGCGTCATCGTCACCGGATGCCGCGGTTCGCGGAATTTCGGCGGCCGCCCCCTAGAGCTTATTTTCGTTTTCGCTTTCATGCCCCCCACTATAAAATAAATTCAGATTTATTTCAACATTAAAAATAAGAAGTTGTTGGCGTAAGCGGTAACGACCATTAGCGCAAATACATAAAATACCTTGTCATTTATCTTGCGTTCCTTTTATATTATGTTATAATCCATTTTTTAATATTAATTATAATGTTAAAATCAAGCCTGACGTTTCGTAAATTCGGCGTTGCCGCCGTCCTCGCCCTGGGTCTCATCGTCTTCGCCTATGTCGCCCTCCGGGCCGGGCGCGTCGCCTTGACGATCGACGAAGCCAACACTTTCAACAATTATATCAGCCAGGGCTTTTTCGGTCTTTTTCGGGTCGACACCGCCAATAATCACGTCCTCAATACATTCTTGACCTGGCTTATAACGCGAGTCGCGGGCACGAGCGTCTTCGTCCTCCGCCTTCCGAATCTCCTCAGCTACCTCCTTTATATCGTCTTTTCATTCCGGCTTATTAACCGTTATGCTCGTGGCCTTGCGGCGATATGCGGATTCGTCGCGTTGAACGCAAACCCTTATGGCCTCGAATTCTTTTCCCTCTGCCGGGGCTACGGGCTCTCGCTCGGCCTTCTTATGGCCGCCCTCTTTTATTTTTTCCGGTTTATGGACGAGGCAAGAACGTCGTCGCCGCATGTTTCACGGTCGCTTTCGACCGCGCTCTTCGCCGCGGGCGCGGCGGTGCTTGCCGATTTAACGCTTATCTTCGTTTTTTTCTCGATCATCGTTCTCGCCCTAATCATTTTCTCGATCACCAACGCCCGTGCGGTCGACAGGACAAACGAAACCGCCGGGCCGCCGCTCCCGACTCGCCGGAATCCCGTCATCGTGATCGGGCTGGGCGCCATCATCGTGCTTATCAACGGAAGCAACCTGTTTAGAAACGCTTTCGTCTCCGACCGGCTGTTCGCCGACGTCGTCGTCTCGATCTCCGGATTGACGGACGAGGAATGCTCATCGACCGATGTCCTCCAGAAAGGCATCGCCGGAGAGCCCAACAAAATCCCGTTTGCAACAAATGGTTGGCGGTTCGATGGGCCTCGTGACGTTACGGGAATTCAAGTCGAAATCCCGGCGGCGCTCTGGCCAAAAGTCACGTCCCTTCAGGTCCAGGTCGGCCCTCGCTCGTTCGTCTTCAGCGGCGCGAGGCTCCGCGCCCTCGCGTCCCTCCCGTCGCAGGACCCTGTCGTTCTAACGATCCCGGGCAACGTATCTCTGCCGCGGTCCCGATTCTCCCCGAAGAAAAGCAGTATCAACTGGAAGGGAGATGGGCTGTACGTTGTCCTGCTTGGAGAGAGGGTCCTAATCTTCGTCTCGTTCTTGGCGCTCCTTGGACTGGTCCTCTTTGGAGCCGGTCTTTTTGGGACCCGGCTTCGTCTTGTCA
Source organism: Candidatus Aminicenantia bacterium (assembly GCA_041479785.1). Taxonomy (GTDB): domain Bacteria; phylum Acidobacteriota; class Aminicenantia; order Aminicenantales; family UBA4085; genus JBGOYP01. Next base: position 2,313 of record JBGOYP010000304.1, read on the forward strand.
CGCGGAGCCAATATCGGTTGCTCGCCGTCGGGGTTTGGACCGTGACGGCCCTTGTCGCCGTTCCGATATTTTTCTTGCATAAAAACGGCGAGCTGTATTGGGGCGGGAAGGTCGGTTTTTTCCACGACACGTGGCTGGGCCTTATTCGAGACGTTTTTTACGGAAAATCCTATGTTCGCGGCCAGGAATATATCGTTCTTGGCCTCGCCGTCGGCGTCGGGATCCTGTTTTTGGTTTCAGCCATGATCGACCGCTCTATTCGCAGATCCGTTTCAAGCGGTCCGGCATTCGCCCTCCTCGCGCTCATTTTTTTCATATGGGGTTTCTATCTGGGCGAACGCCCATTTATCGGATTGCCGTATCTGCTGGGACGGACGGCGATTTTTTTCTTGCCTCTCGCCGGATTGGCGTTCATCTTCGCCCTCTCCTCGATCCAAGCCTCTCCGCGTTTCGCGTCCGCCGTGGCCGTGGTTCTTATCGCAACCGCGCTGGCCGCGGCCGTTCATTGGGTTCGTTCCATGAATACGTCGTTCGCCTCTGAATGGATGCTGGACGCCGACAACAAAGCCGTGTTGTCGGACCTTGAATCCCTTCGGGGAAAAATCGGCTCTTCCGGACAGACTCTTGGACTGGCCGTTCGCTGGGAATCCTATCCCGCACTGAGCTACTATGTCCGACAGAAACGCCTCGACTGGCTGAAACTGGGGGTCATCCCGCAAAGCGAGGGTTGTGATGTTTATTTTCTCAATCAGGCGTTTGATGAAAGCCGAATGGTGCTCCTCAAGAGCTATCCCCGTTCGGGACACATCCTTGTCGCGCCAAAATAGTATCGCTCCGTTTGACAGAGCCAAGAATGTGCGATTAAATTTGCGGTTTACGAAAGACGAAGGAGAGATGACATGCGGAAGAGAACGATTATTCTTTTTTTAATGGCCTCGGCCGCAGTTCTTGTTTTGTCCGGCGCGACGAGCGCGCCGACTTCTCAGGAGGTCAAGACGGCGCCGGCTGCCGCCGTCATCGTCGGCCCCCCTTCGGGGTGGACGGCCCCGGTCAACATTTCCAGCCTGTCGGGCGATAGTGAGCTTCCGACGCTCGCCGTGGACGACAACGGTAAAGCCTATGTCTGCTGGGAGGAATGGTACGGCGGCGTGGGGGACCCCCGGTCCATGTTGTTCAATACGAATTACTCCGGTTCCTGGGGGCAGCCGCTGGGGAGA
>JBGOYP010000305.1:0-3516 GCA_041479785.1 Candidatus Aminicenantia bacterium
GCCTTGACCGTCTCGGCGCAGTACGGGCAGACCCGCGTCTCTTCGAAGTCCCGGGCCGCGACCGCCGCGGCCTGGAGGGTTTGGATTTCCCGGCCGTATTCGTCCCGGCAGCGGGCGATCGTGTCCTTGAGCTTTTTAGGGTTTTTGACCTTGTGGTAGATCGTCGCGCCGTCCTCGGCCGCGGTTTGGATTTCGACGTCGCCGTAGCCCAGCAGCCGGCCGAGCAGTGACTGCGCGTAGGAGAGGTTGTTGATTTTCTCGAGAGGACTCTCTTTCGAGAACAAACGGAAAATACCTTTTTCGTCGATGACCCGGAAATTCGTTACGGCCCAGATGTCGCGGCGCCGGTACCATTCACGATCGAAGGCATAAACGGCGGCGACGGCAAACAGCGCGCCGCACGCCCAGCGGACGACCAGCCGGAGCGTCCCGGACAGCGGCAGCTCGAAAAAGGAGGACACGAGGAGGGCGGCGGTCAGGATGGCGTACAGAAACGGTTTCAGGTTCGTGATCCAGTGCGTTCGCGTTTCGAGGATCTTCCGTTCGCCGTCGCGGAGTTTCGTTCGCATGGGGCCCTATTTTCGAACCTTCGACGCGACTTTGGCCTTGACGGCCGGGTCAAACCGATACCTCATACCGGGCATTGTACCATACCTCTTTAGAATAAAAGTCGGCGGCGATTCAATTTTAAATGACAAAATTGCTAGGAATGATTGACAAGCCTAGCCGAGGATTTTATAATAGCGCTTTACCGTTTGATAAAAGAGTTCCTTTTATCACTCTCAAATTTCAGATAAGGAGTCAGAACATGGTTGGAGACAAGAAAGCGGATCTCGCTGGGCCGGGGATCAGCACCTATCCAGAAGTCGAGAAAATCCTGCCCACGAATTATCGGGCGATTCTTCCGCCGCGGGAGCGGATGAAAGCGCTTTTTGCGATCAAAGAATACATCGAGAAGAACCTATGCCAAGAGCTGAACCTGACCATGGTTCAGGTTCCTCTCATCGTTGAACGGGAAAGCGGGATCAACGACATGCTGGACCGGGACGGATCGCGAACGCCCATCGAGTTCCCGTGCGGCCTGGGGCTGAAAAAGCGGCTCAACGCTCAGATCGTGCAGGCCGCGACGAAATGGAAACGGCCGGCCCTTGCCGAATTCGGCTGCAAGGTGGGCGAGGGCATCTGCACAGATATGAGGGCGATCCGCAAGGACTACTTTCTCGATCACGATCACAGCGCTTATGTGGATCAGTGGGATTGGGAGCGGGTGATGACGATGGACGAGCGCACCTTGGTTTTCCTCAAGGACATCGTTAGGAAAATCTGGAAGGTCATCCGGGGGGCCGGGAAGCATGCTCAAGAGCTCTATCCGCAACTTCGAACGAAGACATATCCCGACTTTCCTGAAGAACTTACATTCTTGACCGCCGAAGAAATTCTGGATATGTATCCGGACCTGCCGCGCAAGCAGCGCGAGACTCAAGTGCTGCAGAAATATCCCGCCATCTTCATCATCGGGATCGGCTATCCATTGAAGGACGGATACCCTCATGAGATGCGGGCCGCCGACTATGACGATTGGATCACGGATACGTCACGCATGACCGGAAAGCCGACCCATGGGCTCAACGGCGACATTCTGGTCTGGAACCCGGTCACACGCCGACGGCACGAGCTCACGTCCATGGGCATTCGGGTGACCAAGGACACGCTCGTCAAGCAGCTCGAGATGTCGAAGTTGATGGACAACCTCAAGCTACCCTATCACCAGGCCATCATGAAAGATAAAATTCCCTTGAGCATCGGCGGCGGGATAGGACAATCGCGGACATTCATGTATTTACTCCGGACCGCGCATTTGGGCGAGGTCACCGTCTCCATATGGCCTAAAGAGCTTAAGGAGATCTGCGAGAAACACAACATTTTCGTCCTCGAATAAGACGATCTCTATAGGTTTAAGACGGGGGCGAAAGATGACAAGGATGCCCGTTTCCCGTCGAGACCCCTGTTAACGCCAAAAGCCCATCGGAGGCCGGCGGCGGACCCTGCGTACTTGACTAACAAAGTCGATTCTGGTACGTCATAAAACCATGAGCACCAACGGCCAAGACAAACCTTCCTTTCTTCGAAGTCTCGGCGTCCTGGACGCGACCAATGTCGTCATCGGCTCGATGATCGGGTCGGGGATTTTCATCGCGCCGTCGCTCATGGCCGGATATATTCGGACGCCCGGCCTCTTGATCCTCCTCTGGATCGTCGGCGGTGTCTTGACGCTATTCGGCGCGCTGAGCTACGGCGAGCTCGCCGCGGCCTTTCCCCACGCCGGCGGCCAGTACGTCTATCTCAAGGAATCTTATTCCCCGCTCTGGGGGTTCCTCTACGGCTGGACGCTTTTCCTGATCATCATCACCGGATTCATCTCCGCCATCGCCATCGCCTTCGCCAAGTATCTCGGTGTATTCTTCCCTGTCCTCGGAGAGCAGACCAAGGTCCTCTCCCTTCCGATCTTCGGGAAAACGTTCTCGATCTCGACGGCGCAGCTCATTTCCATCCTGTGCATCGCCCTCCTCACCTATATCAATATCCGCGGCGTCAAGTCCGGGGTGCTCGTCCAGAACATCTTCACGATCTCGAAAGTCGGGGCCCTGGCCATTCTGATCGGGGCGGCTTTTCTCTTCGGCAATGGGACCTTCAAGAACTATCTCCCGCTGGTCAAACCCGCTCTCGGTCCCCTTGCGCTCAAGATGTCGCTCTTCGCGGCGATGGCCGTGGCAATGAGCAAAGCTCTTTTTGCATACGACGCCTGGTACACCGTCACGTTCATCGCCGAAGAGGTCCGCAACCCCAAGAAAAACATCCCGCGTTCTATGTTTCTCGGGACAGGAATCACGACCCTTCTCTACACGACAGCCACGATGGCCTTTCTGTTCATGGTTCCTATCGCCCAGATGGCCGCCGTCCCCGAGAATCGGATTGCGGCGACCGTGGCCCAATCGGTCATGGGGCAGGCCGGCCTTATCTTCGTCACGGTCGGGATCCTCATTTCGACGTTTGGCTGCATCAACGGAAACATCCTGACCGGCCCCCGCCTTTACTATGCCATGGCCAAGGATGGCCTCTTTTTCAAGAGCTGCGCGCTCGTCCACGAAAAACGCAAAACTCCCCATCTCTCGCTGGTCTACCAGGGCATCTGGTCCTGCGTCCTTGTGTTCACCGGGACTTATAACGACCTCTTGACTTATGCCGCGTTCGCCTCACTGCTCTTCAACGCTCTTACGATCATCGGCCTCATCAAGCTCCGGAAGACGCGGCCCGACTTGGAACGGCCTTATAAAGCCTGGGGCTATCCCGTTGTCCCGTTGATTTACGTCGCGATCGCCGTATTCTTTATCGTCTTTATCGTCATCGGCGACCCGCTGAACTCGGGCAAAGGATTGGTTTTGATCCTGGCCGGGCTTCCGATCTATTTCTACTGGCGGAGCAAATCCCGGCGGGCGGCCGCAATAAAATCACAGA
>JBGOYP010000306.1:0-3511 GCA_041479785.1 Candidatus Aminicenantia bacterium
GCCGCACCCGACCTGGAACGCATCGCGCATCCCGATCCTGGGACGATCCAGGTCACGTGGATCGGTCAGTCCACGTTCCTCATTCAGGTCGACGGCTTGAATCTTCTCACCGACCCCGTGTTCAGCGACCGCATCTCGCCCGTCTCGTTCATCGGGCCGCGGCGCTATGCTCCTCCGGGAATCCCCTTCGAATCCCTGCCGAAGATCGACGCCGTTCTCATCTCGCACAACCATTACGACCACCTCGACAGGCCGACCGTGCGGAAACTGGGCGACCGGCCGCGGTATTTCGTGCCCCTCGGCCTGGCCGCGATTCTCGCCGGATGGGGGGCCCATCGCGTCTCGGAGCTCGACTGGGGGCAGACGTCGTTTATCGGGTCCGTGCTCGTCCACGCCGTCCCGGCCCAACATTTTTCCAACCGCGGTTTCGGCGATTTCGACAAGACTCTGTGGGCGGGCTTTGTCCTGGAAACGAAATCGGGCAACATTTATTTCGCGGGCGATACCGGTTACGCGCCCCATATTACGGACATTGCTAGGGACTTCGGTCCGATCCGGCTGGCTTTTCTGCCGATCGGGGCTTACTGGCCGCGATGGTTCATGTCGCCGATGCACATGAATCCCGCCGAGGCCGTGAAAGCCCATCAGGACCTTGGCGCGGAGGATTCCGTCGCCATGCATTGGGGAACAATTAATCAGGCGGACGAGCCCATGGCCGAACCGCCGATCTTCCTGCGGACGGCGCTGAAGGCATCTGGATTGAGCGAAGATTGCGTCCACATCATGAGATTCGGACAAACGCTCGTTTTTAGGAGGCGATAAAACGAGCCGGTCGTCTTTGACTTCCGCGTTTTCTCTCAATATAGTGACCTCTTGAATTTCCCGGAATCAGAAGAGGAGGAGCATCATGAGCCTATTCCGTTCGCGATTCGTCCGGACTTGGACGTTCATCCTCGTCGCCGTCCTCGCCGCGGCCGGCCAGGACCAAGCCACGGAATACGGCCCGGCCAAGGGCGCTCTCGTCATCGCCGGCGGGAACCTCAAGGACCCTGCGGTCTTCGATAAATTCATCGCCCTGGCCGGAGGGAAAGACGGCCTTTTCATCGTCGTCCCGACGGCGGCCGGCAACAGGGACAAAGACGGAAAGCCGCGCGCTTATAAGGAAGAGCAGGTCATCGCGCCCTGGGTCGCGCGCGGCCTGAAGAACGTCAAGATGCTCCACACGCACGACAAATCCCTCGCGAACACCGAGGAGTTCGTCAAGGACCTGAAGCTGGCCAACGCGGTCTGGTTTGACGGCGGCCGCCAATGGAACATCGTCGATTCCTACGCGGATACGCTGACATACACGGAATTCCATAGGGTCCTTGAGCGCGGCGGCGTGATTGGCGGGTCGTCGGCGGGGGCGACGATCCAGGGCGAGTATCTCGTCCGCGGTGCCGTTGCCGGCCCCGAGATCGTCATGGCGCCAGAGCCCGAGCATCAGACGGCGTTCAAGTTTCTGCGCCGGACGGCCATCGACCAGCACATCAACACCCGGAACCGCTGGGACGACCTCATCCCGGTCATCAAGAAGTTCCCCAACTTGCTCGGCCTCGGCCTGTCCGAGGATACGGCGATCATCGTCACGGGGGATGCGTTCGAGGTCATGGGCCGGTGGAAGGTCGCCGTGCACGACAACGCGCGGCTCTATCAGCCGTGGGAAAAGCCGTATTTCGTGTTGTCCGCGGGCGACGTGTATAATATGAAAACGCGCCGCATCGAAAAACTCGGGACCGGCGCGTCCGCGCCCGCCCGCGCGCCCGAACCGGCCCAAAAAAAGACGGATAAAAGCGGCGGCTGAGAAAGAGGCCGGACCGGAGAGAGAGGATATGTCATCCGCGGCTAAAATCGCCGGCGTCGTTCTGCTGTTCAGCGCGGTCACGATCGCGATGACATATCCGCTCGTCCTCCATATGGGGACGAGCGTCCGGGACGCCGGAGACCCGCTCCTGAACGCGTGGATCCTGTCCTGGGACGTCCGGCAGATCTCGCGGCTCGACCTGAAGCATTTCGCAAACGCGAATATTTTTTTCCCCGAGCCGCGGACGCTGATGTACTCCGAGGTCCTCCTGACCCAGGCGCTCGTCGCGTTCCCTCTTCTCCGTCTCCTGAGCAATCCGATCCTGGCGTATAACATCGTCCTCGTCTTGGCGATTCTCTCGTCCGCGTTCGGGATGTTCGCCCTGGCCGCGCGCTTGACGAAAAGCGTCGGCGGCGGGTTGGTCGCCGGTTTGGTTTTCGCCTTCAATCCATTCATGTTCGCTCATCTTTCCCAAGTCCAGGTCCTCTCGGCGTGCGGCCTCCCCCTGGCCTTTCTTTTTTTGCACAGGTTCTTCGACCAAAACCGTTTTCGGGATTTGGTCGTCTTTTCGCTGTGTTTCGTCCTGCAGTCCCTGGCCAATATCTATTATGCCCTCTATCTGGCCGTGTTCTCCGCCCTGTTTGTTGCCTGGCACGCTCTCGCGGCGAAAAAATGGACCGCGGCGCGCTTCTGGCTGCGCCTGGTTTTGGCGGCCGCCCTTATATCCGCCGCCTTGGCTCCGGTGTTCATCCAGTATGCCCGGGTCCAGAAGGAGATGGGGTTCGTCCGGAACACGGATGTTCATGCCGAGCTCAAGAGTTCTCTCGCGACGTCAAGAATCAACAGGATTTACGGGGCGTGGAGCGAAAAATTCCAGATTCCCGAGGGCGAGCTCTTTCCGGGATTCGTCGCCGCGGGCCTCGGACTCGCGGGCTTTCTTTCGGCGCGGCCGAAGCGGGGCCGTCGAGCGCGGAAGGCCGGACGGCCCGGAAGCCCCGCGCGCCCGACGGGCGCTCTGTGGGTCTATCGTCTTGCGACCGGCCTTGCCGCCGCGTCCGCGCTCATCTTCCTCTGGATCGTGCTTCTCGGCGGATTCGACGTATCCTGGGGCGCTCTCAAATTCCACGCCCACAGCATGCGCAATCCGCTCGTGGTTCTTCTTGTGGCGCTGGGCGCTCGTTTTTGGCTGGGCCGCTTCCTGTTCGAATCGAACCGACGGCCGTGGAGCGTCGACGGCCGGAACGCCGTTTTCTACGGAAGCGTTTTCGCCCTGGCCTATCTTTTCACATTCGGGCTTCGCGGGCCTTATTCCTTTCTCTACCGATATGTGCCGGGATTCCGGGGCGTGCGCGTCGCATCGAGGTTCCATATTTTTGTCATGGCCGCGCTGGCCGTTCTCGCCGCTTACGGCGTCCGCAACCTGCTGAAGCGCCGGTCTCTCCGAATAACGGCCGTAGTCCCGGCTCTGTTGTTTCTCGCCATCGCCGCGGAATATTGGTCCGTTCCCGTTCCGCTCCTTTCCTATCCGGCCAAAGAGGGCATCCCCGAAGTCTATCGGTGGCTGGCCGGAGTCCCGGGCGATTTTGCCGTCGTCGAACTGCCCTTCCCGGACTACGAGCAAGGGCTCGAATATTTGGAATGCGCGCGCATGTATTATTCGACCTATCA
>JBGOYP010000307.1:0-3510 GCA_041479785.1 Candidatus Aminicenantia bacterium
TATTTCTATATTTGGGACGGCGACGCCTGGCGTCTCGTGGACGAGTCCGCCACCGTCCAGGACGGCATGCAGTGGCCCGCGGAAGGCGTTTCCGGCCAGTATAACGCGACCGAGGCCATGGGGGCGATCCGCATTTTCAACCGATCAACGACGCGTAATTGCACGATCGAAGCTTTTATCCTCGGAAATTCGGGGGCGATCGCCAACAACGTCCCGGAGGGGAGCATCCTGGTTCCGGGAGAAGCCGAGGGGAGCATTACGGTCGGCGCGGTCGACGCCGTCGACGACTCCTATCACACGTACAGCTCTAGGGGCCCGACCAAAGACGGCCGGGCGAAACCGGACCTCTGCGCCCCGTCGGGAGTTTCGACGAGCGGATTGACTTACGGCAGTCGGGCCGCGGGCCTCGGTTTCTACGGAACGTCGGCCGCGACGCCCCATGTCGCCGGCGCCCTGGCGCTGATGAAGCAGAAAACGCCTTATACGCGACAGCAGATTCTGGACATCATTTATGGCCGGGTGGTGGACCTGGGCGACCCGGGGATGGACAATCTCTTCGGCCGCGGAAGGTTGAACCTCAAAAAGAAATAAATCCGGCCATGGTTCTTGAGGCTTGAGGAACGGAACATGCGGCACCGGGGAAAAACATATTGGCGCCGCCGGCTGGACAAGGTTCTGGCCGAGCGCCTCGTCTTTGAAGGCCGGGTGCTCAAGCCGGGAGGCCTTTTTTATCTCACCGTTCCTTTTTGTTTTCCGCGGCACGGCGTGGAGTATTACCGGTTCAGCGAACTCGCCCTGGCCGACATGCTCGAAGGATATGAAGTCGATATCGTCCCGGTCCGAAAAAGCAAATTCTGGAATCGGGTCTGGAACTATTTTCCGGACGATACGCTGGTCGAAGGATATTTCGTCAAAGCCAGAAAACGGCCAGCTTAATTCCGCGGCGCGAGGAGAACGACCATGGGTTCGTCGTTGCCCGACCGGCTGTTCAAGCTGAGGGACCACAACACGAGCCTCAGGACGGAAATCCTCGGCGGAGCGACCACCTTCATCACGATGGCGTACATCGTCGTCGTCAACCCGGCCATTTTGAGCTTCGCCGGGATTCCGGAAGGCCCGAGCACGGTCGCGACGATCCTGGCCGCGGCCTTCGGCTCGCTTCTGATGGGGTTTTACGCCAACCGGCCGATCGCCGTCGCCCCTTATATGGGAGAGAACGCGTTCATCGCCTTCGGCCTGGCCGCGATGGGGATCGGCTGGCAGCAGCGGCTGGGCACGGTCTTCATCAGCGGCCTCGTCTTCGCCCTCATCACCATTCTCCGGGTGCGTTCGTGGCTCGCGAACTCGATCTCGGCGAGCTTGAAACACAGCTTCGCTGTCGGCATCGGCCTGTTTCTGTCGTTCATCGGCCTCTATGAAACCGGCATCGTCACGAGCTCGGTCGCGGGCATGTCGCCCCAGGCCCTGGTCCGGGGCTCGGCCTCCGTCCTCTCCGCTCCCGACGTGCCCGTAAAGATCGGGAACCTCCGCGACCCGCAGGTCCTGCTCGCGGTCGCCGGCTTTCTCCTGATCTGCTTCTTTTTATACCGCAAGATCCGCGGGGGGCTCATCTTGGGGATCGCCGCCACGGCGACCCTCGGATACGCGCTCGGGATGGGGCCGTCCCCGCGGGCCGTGGTCGCTCTTCCCTTCGTCGGCTCTTATAGTCTCGGCGCGATCGCCTTCAAGCTCGACCTGGCCGGCATATTCCGGCTGAGTTTTCTCCCGGTCCTTCTGACGCTCTTTCTGATGAGCTTTCTCGACACGTTGGGGACGCTGGTCGGGGTCGGCGCCGCGGGCGGGATGCTAGACGAAAAAGGCAATTTTCCCAAGATGGAACGTCCGATGATGGTTGATGCCATCACGTGCATGTTCAGCGCCCTGGTCGGCACGTCGACGAGCGGAGCGTACATCGAATCCGCGACCGGCATCCGGGAAGGCGCGCGGACCGGATTGGCCGCGGTGACGACCGGACTGCTCTTCGTCGCGACCCTGTTTTTCATCCCCCTCATTGAGCCCCTCCAGCACCTGCGGTTCGCGTATGGCCCGGCCCTTATCGCGGTCGGGTTGCTGATGATGAACTCGGTGACGAAAATCGATTTCGGCGACCTGACCGAGCTGATCCCCGCGTTCGCCACGATCGTCATGATGATTTTCACTTACAACATCGCCAACGGGTTGACGGCCGGGCTAGTTCTCTCGCCGTTATTCAAGCTCGTCGCCGGACGAAGAAAAGAGCTGAATCCGGGCTCGGTCGTCCTCGGGCTTCTTTGTCTCGTCTATTACATGTTCGGATTGCCGCACTGAGATGGGTCTTGACGCGTACAGCCTCCTGCGCCCTGTTTTTTCCGTTTTTTGGAATTGCCGGTTGTCGGGACGGCGGAATATCCCGGACGTCGGACCGGCCGTATTCGTTTCCAACCATCTCGGATCCTACGCTCCCCTCGCCGTTCTCTCGGCTTTTCCCGTCCGCTTGTATCCGTGGGTCGTCCATCAGGTCGTGGATTGGAGACTCTGTGCCGACTACCTGCGCTTGGATTTCATCGAGCCCGAACTGCGTTTAAAACCGCCTTTGAACAAGGTCGCGGCCTGGGCCATATCCGGGGCGTGCCTCGCCCTCATGAAATTTCTTCGGGCGGTTCCGGTTTATGAGAAAAGCATGCGGCTGGCGACGACATGGAAACAAAGCGTCGAGCTTCTCAACGGCAAGAAATTCCTGGTTATTTTTCCCGAAAACGGTTCCCGCCCCGACCCTGAGGCTCGGCCCGTGAATGAATTCGACCAGGGCTTCGTCGGCGTGGCCGCCCTGTATTATAAAAAAACCGGCCGCATTCTGAATTTTATTCCCGTCGCCGTCAACAAGGCCGCCAGGGTCATCACCATCGGACCTCCGATTTCCTACAAACCGGAGAATAAGCTCGCCCTTGAAAGCGAACGGATCGCGACCGCCCTCAGGGACAAAATTATCGCCTTATGCGCCTCCCCGGAACGATAGGGGAAAGGCGTAGCCCGACCTGTTTTCATAACCCTCCCTCCTTTTTTTCCCGGGCAGATTTCTGCCTTATCTATATGAACGCTTAGGCGATTCCCGGAAAAAGCCGTTTCCGTAAGAAAATCAGTTTGTTCCCCCTGCGGATCTTTTAAAGTTGAAATCTATGCTCCATAAAACTGTTTATGAAGAAGATGAATTGACTGACTTTTTAATCAATGTTATCTTTCCGGCATGAATCTCAAAAGGGAGTAAAGCCGTGAAATATCCCGCCGGCCCGACCGAAACCCTTCAGACCCCCATCAAGGACCTCGTCCCCGGCACGACGTTTGCCGGCCGCTACCAGGTCATCGAGGAGCTGGGACACGGCGGGATGGGGCAGGTTTATAAGGTGTTTGACACCAAGGTCAAGGAAAAAATCGCCCTCAAGCTCATTAAGCCCGAGATCGCTTCGAATCCGGAAACGCTCGAGCGCTTCGGCA
>JBGOYP010000308.1:0-3508 GCA_041479785.1 Candidatus Aminicenantia bacterium
AAGGAGCTCGGACGATGAAACTCTTCGTTCCCGGCCGCATCTGTCTTTTCGGCGAACATTCGGACTGGGCCGGCGGATACCGCCGGATGAATGCCGAGATCGAAAAGGGGTACACCCTCATCTGCGGAACGAACCAGGGCATCTACGCCGAGGTCGAGTCCCACCCCAACGCTCTTGTCCTGTCGTCCGTCACTCCCGACGGCCGAAAGCTCGGCCCGGTCGATATCCCCATGGAGCTCGGCGCTCTCTATCGGGAAGCGCAGAAGGGCGAGTTCTGGAGCTACATCTGCGGCGTCGCCTATCAAATTCTGACCCATTATCATGTCCGCGGCCTCGTCATCGATAATTACAAAACCGACCTGCCGATAAAAAAAGGCCTATCCTCGAGCGCCGCGATCTCGGTTCTCACCGTCCGCGCTTTCAATCGCGTCTACGACCTTAAGATGACGACCCGGGGCGAGATGGAGCTGGCCTACCAGGGCGAGATCACGACGCCGTCCCGCTGCGGCCGCATGGACCAGGGGTGCGCCTTCGGCAACCGCCCCATTCTCATGACCTTTGACGGTGACCGCCTCGACACGAAAGAGCTCCGGGCCGCCAAGGACTTATATTTCGTCATCATCGACCTCATGGGCCGCAAGGACACGATCGAGATCCTCCACCGGCTCAACCGCTGCTATCCCGTTCCCGAAAATGACGTCGAACGCGGCGTTCACGAGCTCCTCGGTCCGGTCAATAAAAGAACCGTCCACGCGGCGGCCGATGTCCTCGAGCGGGGCGACGCGGAATCGCTCGGCCGGCTGATGGCCGAAGCGCAGAAGAATTTCGACCGCTACGCGGCGCCCGTCTGCCCCGAGGAACTCACCGCGCCCATCCTCCACCGCGTCCTCGACTTCAAACCGCTCAAGCCTCACATCTGGGGAGGCAAGGGCGTCGGCTCCCAGGGAGACGGCACCGCCCAGCTCCTCGTCCGCGGTCCGGCGGCCCAGGACGAAGTGGTCCGGATCGTTCAGACCGAGCTGGGTTTGCCCTGCTACAAACTGACCCTTCAAACCGGCCCCAAAGTCCGCAAGGCGGTCATCCCCGCGGCCGGGTTCGGGACGCGGCTATTCCCCGCCACCAAAGCCACGAAAAAAGAGCTGTTCCCCGTGGTGGACCGGGACGGGATCGCCAAACCGGCCATCCTGCTCATCGTCGAGGAAGCGCTCGACGCCGGGATCGAGGAGGTCATCATCGTCGTCCAGGAGAACGACCTCCGCGATTTTCGCGCTCTTTTCAACGAGCAGGTCACGATTGAGAACTACAACAAGCTGTCGCGGCCTTTTCAGAACTACGCCCAGCGCATTCTGGAGATGGGCCGGCACGTCCGGTTCGCGGTCCAGACGGTGCAGGAGGGCTTCGGCCACGCCGTGTTGACCGCCCGCGAAGGCGTCGGCGGCGAGCCGTTCCTTCTCATGCTCGGCGACCACATCTACCGGTCGGACGGGCCGAAGTCCTGCGCCGCGCAGCTTCTTGAGGCGTTCCAGAAACATGGCGTCAGCCTGGTCGGCCTGCGCCGCACGTCCGAGGACGGCCTGGCGAACTTCGGCACGGTCACGGGCGTCTGGCTCGAGGAGAACCGCCTGCTCAACGTCAACGAATTCGCCGAGAAACCGACCGTCGATTACGCCCGCAGCCAATTGCGCGTGCCGGGGCTCCCGGACGGCGAATACCTGACGGTGTTCGGCCAGTACGTCATCAAGCCCGAGATCTTCGAGGTCCTGGCCGAGGCGGTCGCGAACAATGTCCGCGAACGGGGCGAGTTTCAGCTGACGAGCGCCCTCGACCGCCTGCGCCGAACGGACGGCTTTTTGGGGCTGGTCATGGACGGGACGCGGTTCGACATCGGGCTTCCGGACTCGTACCTCGAGACGCTGCAGACGTTTCGGAAAGGCTGAGGCTCGACCGAAATTCGGTGACGCGATCTCTAATTCTCTTGAATTAGGTGCGTGTCACCGAATTTCGCCGCGATCATGTCACCGAATTTCGGTTTCCCGTTCGAGCGCCTCGAGGAGTTCTGCGGGCGTGCACGTCGCCGTGCCGATCTTCCCGACCACGACGCCGGCCGCGGCATTGGCCAGGATCGCGGCTTCGCCGATCGTCGTCCCGGCGAGCAGCGCGAGCGCGGCGGTCGCGATGACGGTGTCGCCCGCGCCGGTGACGTCGAATACCTCGCGGGCGATGGTGGGGAGGTGGAGTGGCGCCTTGTCTTTTTCGAAGATCGACATGCCCTGTTCGCCCCGCTTGATGATGACGTAGCGGCCCGCCGTCATCTGCAGGATCTCGCGGCCGGCCCGCTCGACCTCCTCGTCCGAGCCGCAGGGGTGATGGACGATGCGCGCCGCTTCATGATGGTTCGGGGCGAGGAAGGTCACCGGCGTGTAGAAGGAGAAGTTTTCGACTTTGGGGTCGACGAAGACGGGGATCCGCCTCGCCCGAGCGTGCCCCAGGACGCGCTCCATGAGGGACTTTGTGACGAGGCCTTTATTGTAATCCGAGACGACGATTCCGTCGTAAGTTTCGTTCTCGACGAAGCGGGCGATCCGGTCTTCGGTCTTCGAAGAGGCGGGTTTCTTTTTTTCCTGGTCCACGCGGACGACCTGCTGATGATGGGCGATGATGCGCGTTTTGACCGTGGTCGGGCGGGCCGGGTCGACCAGGATGCCGCGCGACGCCCGGGCATGGCGCTTGATCCACGCCCCCTCTCCGTCGTCGCCGACGATGCCGACGAGAAGAGGAACGGCGCCGAGGCTCGTCAGGTTTTCCGCAACGTTGCCGGCCCCTCCCAAGTTGGACGTGCTCTTCCGGACTTCGACGACGGGCACGGGCGCTTCGGGCGAAATGCGCGAAACGTCGCCCCAGATGTACCGGTCGAGCATCAGGTCCCCGAGGACGAGGACGCGGCGCCCCCGGAACTTCCGGACGAGGCGTTTCGTTTTGGCTGGGTCGAGAGTTGGCGTGGTCATCGGCGTCACCTTCCGAAAACGACCGGGTTTGATACGATCCAGGGCGCGGCCGGGTTGAGCGGCGACCGTTCGCGGAGATAGACCTCGACGCGATAAACGCCCGGCCCCGGCGGGGCAAGCGTTATGTCCGTGTCGCGCGTTTTATGGATCATGAGGCCGTCCCGAATGATAACCGTTTCGTGGGCGAATGAAAAGGGCGCGGCGACATGGAGGGCCCCGTCGCGGAGCTCGAAGCGGAAGCCGCGCGCGGCGGCGGCGCCGTCGACCGCGCTGAAGAAACGGCCCGCGCGGAGTGCGTCGAAGACCTGACGCCGGGCCGCGTCGTCGTCGGCCTCGAGCGGCCGGTCGAGGACGATATGGAGATGAAAGACGGGGAAGATGGCACCGTAAAAAATGTGGGCGTCGGCGCTGAAAAAGCCCGTGACGTATCGCTGCCGGAGAAGCTCGTCCCATTTGCGGAGCGTCTGCTCGGGAGGGTCGATCATCTTGAGAAGAACGTAGGA
>JBGOYP010000309.1:0-3486 GCA_041479785.1 Candidatus Aminicenantia bacterium
AGCGCTATTTGTATGAGAAAGGCAAGGTCCCGCTCCCGTTCCCCGTCCTGTATGATGCCGACCGGAAAGTGACCAAAGGTCTGGGCGTCTTTACGACCGAATGGAGCGGGTCAAAAATCGACCAGGACGTCCCGACCGTTTTCGTCATCGATGCGAAAGGTCTCGTCCAGCTCAAGTACATCAGCCAGAACACGTTCGACCGGCCGAGCGCGGAATATCTCTTGGATTTCATCGGCAAATTAAAGTGAAACGCCGGAGACCCCCTCTCTCAGCGGTTCTGATCATAGGCGCGGCCGCGCTGGCGGTTCTCGCCGGTTCTGGCCATACGGGCGTATCCGACGGCCAGGAGCAAGTCGCTCCGCGACCCGCTCCCCAGATCGGCTTGAATTTCATCCGGTTCTATATGCACGGAATCCCGCGCGGCGGGCTGGATACATCCACCTCCTACGTCCAGCCCGACTGGATCTTCCACGATTTTGCCGACCTCGGCGTCCAGGCATTTCGCCAGTTTCCCAAAGCCGACCTGCTGTGGGATGTCATCAATCCCCGGCCGGGCCAATGGAATTGGGAAGCCGCCGACGCGGTCCTCAAGGCCGCGACGGCCGAACCGGTCGTGTCGCTGTTCCGTTTGCAATACGCTTCGCCGACGCCCCCGTGGGCGGCTGGGCCAGACCAGTTTCAGCGGACACTCGGCCCGGAGGCGGAGGAATATCTGACGGCCGTCGTCCAGCGCTATGCCCCGTATGTCAAATATTGGGAACTCGGCAACGAAATGGACCACTGGCGAATCACCGACCCGAGCGACCGCGGACCTGCCGGCGCAAGAGCCGGCGCCGGCGCGCCGACGAAACCACCGCGCGCCGGGCTGGCGCCGCTCCCGCCCCGGGGCGGACAATCCGCCCGCGGCGGCCGGAACAACGTCGGCCCGACGGGAGACAGGCTGCCGGATGCTTTTCCCGCGACATATTTCACGCCCCGGGAACAGGGACGGTTTCTCGCCCAGGCCGCCGCTCTCATCCGCACGAACGACCCGGACGCGGTCATCGTCCTGCCCGGCGTCAGCGCGCCCGACGAATACTGCGCCGAAACATGGATCCGGGGCGTCGTCGAAGGCGGCGGTAAGGACTGGTTCGACATCGTCAATTATCATTATTATTCGACATGGGAGCGGTATTCTCTCATGCGAGAGCAATTCGCGGCGTCGCTCAAGCGGATGGGGCTCGCCGATAAGCCCGTCTGGCTGACCGAGACAGGCGTGACCTCAAGCACGACGCTGACCATCCGCACCAACTACCCGAATAGCTTCGTTGCCCAGGCCGCCGACATCTTCCGCCGCATCGTCCAGGCTTTTGGCCACGGAGATGCGTTCGTCGCCTGGCACACGTACATCGGCTCCTCGGAAACGGACGGGAACTGGCGGGCGTACGGAATCCGGACGGACACGGGCGAGGCCAAGCCGGCTTGCGCCGCGTTTAAGCTTTTAGCCAATGAATTGACCCCGTTTTCGAAAGCGGAGAAGATCTCGGCCGACGCCCGCGGCTTGAACGCCTACAAGTTCGTTCTCAAGGACGGCGCCGCGAAGTATGTCGTCTGGGGCAACGGAAGATACAAGATCCCGGCCGGCGTCACGAGAATGGTTTCGGTCGTGCCCGAGGCCGACGGCGGCTATGTCTGGCAGCCCGCGAAGCCGGGAATAAGCCTGGACCTGTCCGTCGTTCCCGTTGTCCTGAAATAATTATGGTGACAGATAACTCAATCCCCGAATTATTCTCGTTGAATTAAGGTAATGTGTTGACTGTCACCGTAATTGAGAGGAGTTGACCATGAAACGTCCCTTTCTGAAGACACAAACAATTTTATTCCTCCTGGCGTTCGGCGCCGCCGTCGCGGCCCTGGCCCAGGTTTCGCCGCCGGCTAAATCCCCATCGCCGGCGCCCGAATTCACCGAAACCCGGGCGATGATCCCGATGCGGGACGGAGTGAAGTTATCTACGATCATCTTCACGCCGAAGAAAGCCCTCCCGCCGCTGCCCTTCTTGCTGATGCGAACGCCCTATGGGGCGCCGAAATCTCCCCTGCCTCTGACGTTTGAACCGTATAAGGAGCTCGTCGAGGAGGGTTACATATTCGTCTTTCAGGACATTCGCGGGCGCTATGCGTCGGAGGGGGAATTCGTGATGGGGCGGCCGCCGCGCGACAGACGCGACCCTCGGGCGATCGACGAGAGCACCGACGCCTACGATACCGTCGAATGGCTGCTCAAGAACGTTCCTGGAAACAACGGTCGCGTCGGCCTGATGGGCATTTCGTACGGCGGCTTTTTAACGGCGATGGCGATGCTCGACCCGCATCCGGCCGTGAAAGCCGTCTCACCGCAAGCCTCTCCCGCGATGGATGTTTTCCGGGGGGACGACTTCTATCATAATGGCGCGTTCCGTCTGAGCTACGGCTTCGAGTACGCGGCGATGATGGAAACGTCGAAGGAGAACGCCTCCTTCCACTTCGACCGCTACGATACGTATGAATGGTACCTCGGGCTCGGGCCTCTGTCCGCGGTGAACGAAAAATATCTCCTCGGGAAGATCCCGACCTGGAATAATTTCGTCGCCCACCCGAACGAAGATGCCTACTATCAGAGGTTTGCGTTGACGCCTTACCTGAACCGGGTGACGATCCCGACGCTGGACGTGGGCGGCTGGTGGGACCAGGAAGATTTCTACGGGCCGCAGAAGATCTACCAAACTCTCGAGCCCCACGACCGTCAGGGGATGAACTATCTCGTCCTCGGGCCGTGGAACCACGGCGGCTGGATGCGGGGCGACGGAAGCGCCTTGGGCAAGATCAAGTTCGGCGCCAACACCTCGAAATATTTCCGGGAGAAGATCCAGGCCCCGTTCTTCGCCCATTTCCTGAAGGACAAGGACGGCTGGGAGGTGAAGGAGGCGATGACGTTCGAGACGGGGGCCAATGTTTGGCAGGCCTACGACGCGTGGCCGCCCCGCGGCTTGACCGAAGAGCGGAACCTCTATTTCCGGGAGGAGGGACGGCTGTCGTTCGAGGCCCCGGCGGGCGATGATACTCTATCCTTCGACGGCTATGTTTCCGACCCCGCGCACCCCGTGCCTTATCGGCCGCGTCCGATCGAAATGACCTACGACCCCCGCGGTTCCGGCTGGAGGACGTGGCTGGTCGGCGACCAGCGGTTCGCTCACTTGAGGCCTGACGTCCTGAGTTGGGAGACGGAGCCGCTTGCCGAAGACATCACGATAACGGGCCGGATTCTTGCCCGTCTGTTCGCGTCTACCTCGGGGACGGACTCCGACTGGATCGTAAAGCTGATCGATGTCTATCCCGAGGAAATTTCGGCCGAACCGGCAATGGGTGGATACCAGCTCATGATCGCCAATGACGTCTTTCGCGGGAGGTTTCGGACGAGCTTCGAAAAGCCCGAGCCGCTCGTCCCGAACCGCGTCACGGACTTTACGA
>JBGOYP010000310.1:0-3476 GCA_041479785.1 Candidatus Aminicenantia bacterium
AATCCCTCGCGCTTGCTCATCCATCCTAAATACCATTACCGGCTGGCCAAACTGTACGAACAGAAAGGCCTAAAGGCGAAAGCAATCGAGCAATATCAGAAATTCCTCTCAATGTGGAAGGATGCCGACGCCGGACTGCCCGAAGTCGAGGATGCGAAAAAGCGGCTGGCCACTCTCTTTTAATTATGTCCTGGCGAGCCTTGCGACGTGGCAATCCGACCTCTTGGTCGTCCCGAGGAGCGTAGCGACGTTGGGATCCCACCTGCCCGCCGCTTCGTCTTGACATCCCAAATAGCCGATACTATATTCGGCTCTAAGGGAGAACATGGATTCTGAAACCGTCTTGATTAATCGCGCGCCCGTTCTGACTCTATGGGCTTGCATCGTCGCCGAACACCTGGGCTATGATCACGGTGCGGCGCTTTCTCTTGGGAAAGCGGTCGCCGGTCTCAATGCCCAGGCTAAAGGACGAAGCCTCGGCATTTATAAACCAGCCAAACGGATCGAGGGCGCGCCGCCCAAAAAAGCACGGCTCGGGGAGGAGTTCTGGGTCGAGATTCTGGGTCGGGTTGTGCCGGTAAAAAATACGTCGGACGGCGTCCGGGCTGTCTTGAAGGACAAGCCGATTGAACCGGAGGGCGTCGAGCGCTATCTTACCGAGAAATTCGGGACGGCCCTCGCATCCGTTATTAAATCAATGGCGGCCCTTGCCAAAACGTTCGAGCCCAACGAGCTTGCCGGAAAAGCGTTTTCGCTTTATGAGCATTTTCGCCCCGAGATTCCTTCGGGCGTGCGGGGATGGGGCCTTAAAGGAAAGCTCGATTTGAACTTTATCCGGTCCCTGGTCAAGAAGAATTCATAATCTTATTTCCGAATGAACGATCCCAGAGAGCATATACGGCCTTCGCCGAAGCTTCACGCTTCCGGCTATATTCGCATGGTGACCGTCACCGTTTTCCTGGCGGGCGAAGCGGCGGTCTTTTTTCTCGCCGCGGGCCGGCTCGATATTCCCCGGGCGTGGCTGTATTTCGCCCTCAACGTGCTTCAATTGGCCGTGAATTTCGTTCTCTTCATGAAAAAATCGCCTGAGATCATCAACCAGCGGGGAAAAGTGGGGCCCGGGATAAGATTATTCGACAAGATCCTGATGAGCCTCTATACGCCCATGCCTTTCGTCATCTTCCTCGTCGCCGGCTTGGACGTCGGCCGCAACGGCGGGCCGCGCCTCGGCATATCGTCCCTGGTTCTCGGCCTGGCTTTATTGATCGGGTCTGCGGTCCTTGTCGCGTGGGCCATGGTCTCCAATCCGTACTTTGAAACGACCGTCCGGATCCAGGACGAACGCGGGCATCGAGTGGCGATGGACGGGCCCTATCGCTATGTCCGGCATCCGGGGTACGTGGGATTCATTCTCACTTGGCTTGCGCCGCCGCTCGTCATCGGTTCCGCTTACGCGCTCATCCCGGCCGCCGTCATCACGGTGATCATTGTCTTACGGACGCATTTTGAGGACACTATCCTCCGCCGGGAGCTCGAGGGATACGCGGATTACGCCCAAAAAACCCGCTATCGGCTTCTTCCGCCCGTCTGGTGAATTTGTTTGCTAAAATACTGAAGGGGTCTGACCCCGAACGATAACCCCGAGACTCAGACGCTCCTAAAAACCCGAACAAGCTCAAAGCCCAAATCCCGGACGACCTCACCTGCGGCTACGGATTCTTTTTGATCGCCGAACGCATCGCCTTGAGCGTATCGCCGAGGCTTTTCTGCAAAAGGCCGAAATCCCAGCCGACGCTGATCATTTTGTAACCCGCGTCGATTTTAGCCTTGATATCTTCCGGAGTTGCGTCGGTCGCTGAAAGGACTCCACGATCACGACACATCTTGAGGATGCGTTCGGCATCCGCCTCCGAGATGTGGACGGTCTCGATGGCGCTGACGCCGGGCGTCTCGACGATCTCTCGGGCGTGACGCACGCCTTCTTCGGTTTCGATCATGGCGACGACCAGCAATTCGCCCTTGGGATTGAGCGGCCATACATCGCGGCGCTCTTTTGGGATATTGAGCCCGGCCATAGCCGACGTTTCCGCGCCTCGGACAGCCGAAATGGCGCGCTCCAAGTCGGCGCGGCTCTCGACCATCGGAATCCAGACCCCCATGGCCGGCCCGACCTTGAGCGATTCCGCAATTTCATAGCGCGGGTCCCAAGTCGCCCTGTTGGCCAGCTTAACCAGGACCACGGGCGCAACCCTCGGTTCCGTTCGATAGCGAAGGCTGAAGTCCTGCACTTCGAGAAGAAACCGGTGGAGCATGCCGAAGTCGTAGATATCGTGCTCGACGTCGGCAACGATGAAATCGGCGTCGCTGATCGCGAGGACTTTCGTGATTCGAGGGGCCGAGAGCGCGCCGGTCCAGACGCCGATGGCCGGCTTTCCCGATTCCAGGATAGAGATCAAGCGGTTAACCCGTTCCTCGGCGATCGCCCGTGGCGGCAACCAGGAGACGACGACCCACGCCAGGCCTAATACAAGAATCCTTTTCGTCTTGATGTTCATATCACGGCCTCCTTCTATTCTTTTTTTGCCCAGACAAACATCCATCCCGCCCCGCCGTGGACTTGGCATTCTTTAAACGGAGAGCGCGAGAATAATTCCTTGATTTCTATGGGTGTGTAGCTGGCCAACACCGATCCCAGGGGTTCACGTATCTCTCGCATCGCCGAGGGCATGACGATCGATGTCGCGAATATCATCATCAGATAAAAGATGAGCCGCGTATCACGGCGCGTATCAAACAGCAGCAATCGCCCTCCCGGTTTGAGAGCGCGGTGAATTTCCGCGAGGCCGCGCTCCGGTTCGGACCAGTGATGGAGCGATAAACTGCTGGCGGCAAAATCCAGCGTATGATCGGGCAGAGGCAGACTGCGGATGTCCCCTTGTCGAAATTCGACCCGGCGTTGGAATCCCCGCGAAGCCACATTCGCGGTGGCCGCTTTGATCATCTCCTGAGCCGTATCCAGCCCGAGCACGTTCAGCCGGGGGAATTCCCGCGCGATGAGCATGGTCAATAAGCCTGGACCGCAACCGATATCGGCCAGGATTCCAGACGGATGGTATCGGCGCAGTTTTCGCACGACCAGCCGCCGCAATATCCGAAACTGCGGCCACTTGCTGATCTTGTCGTAAGCCCGGGCCGCCCGAGCGTCTTCGATGCCTTCAAAACCGGGTTTTCGGATAGGCCGAACCCGCTTGAAGATCAGGACCGCGAGAATGACGAGGAGACCGACCATCGTCACAATGATTTTGGGAGCCATAGGGACTCTCCCATTCTATGTTTTCAGGAGAAATGTTTCAATTTGGGAATAGACGGCCAATTTTAATTGACTCCCGATAGCGCAGGCGATATATTTCGTTTTCGTCAAGAGGAAGAAGGACCCATGACGAACTTCGATTTCCACGTTCCCACGAAAATCTTGT
>JBGOYP010000311.1:0-3470 GCA_041479785.1 Candidatus Aminicenantia bacterium
ATCAACGTCGGCGACATCATGGTTGATGCGCTTCTTCTCGCCGCGGCCATCGCTGAAAGGAACTCGCGGATCCTGGATACGATGGGGTTGAGGCCCAAAGAATATGTTTTAGCCACACTCCACCGGGCGGAAAATACCGATCATCCGGAGATTCTGAGATCCCTCGTCGATACGTTCGGAATAATTCACAAGAGGGGGAAGCCGCTTGTTTTTTCTCTGCACCCACGAACACGGAACCTCCTCAAAAAGAATCGGATGTATCGGTCCCTGGCCCGCTCGGTGATCCTGGTCGATCCGCCGTTGACCTATTTCGATATGCTTGTCATGGAAAAGAACGCGGCGTCGATCTTGACGGATTCGGGAGGCATTAAGAAAGAGGCCTTTTTCTTCCGCGTCCCCTGCGTTACGCTGAGGTCTGAAACGGAATGGCCCGAAACGACGCAACATCGGCTCAATATCATCGCGGGAACGAAAAAAGAAAACATCCTGACAGCCTTACAAAGCTCTTCCGATACCGTAAAAAGCCTCTCTTTTCCTTATGGAAAAGGAAATTCTAGGACGTTGATTTTAAGAGTTTTATCGGAACTCGGTCCAGCGGAAAACGTTCAAAGGCATGTCCGGCACTTGCCTTAGGTCAAATCCACCTCCACCCCTGTTCCGCGAGAAGCTCTTGAATCTTCGCGTCGGGCGGGAACTTTCGAAAAAATCCTAAGGAATAATCAATCCCGAACCGATCGCCTCGGCCATTTCCCGGACCCCGTCCTCGACGCTGATCTTGGCCTTATAGCCGAGCACGCGTTCGATCTTGTCGAAGGAGACCTTGATGTCCCGCATGTCGCCGTCGAAGCTGAGGTCCCTGACCTCCACCTCGGTCCCGGGGGCATATTTCTGGACGAGACGGGCGATCTCTTCCTTCGAATAATTTCCCCGGTTGGAACCGACATTGAAGACCTGTCCCCGGACCTTTTCGACGGGCGCTTCGAGCGCCAGCCCGATCGCCTCGACGACGTCGCGGACATGGACGAAGGATCGGTTGTACTCCTTTTGATAGACGACGAGCTTCCGATGGCGGAGAGCCTCCAGGACGAATTGATTGATGAGGAGATCGAACCGCGTCCTCGGCGACGGTCCGAAGAGCGTCGCGAAACGGAAAACGATGGGCGCGCAGCGGGACGAAGCCGCTTGTTCGATCAAGTACTTTTCGGCGGCGATCTTCGTTTCGGCGTAAAGCGACTGCGGGAAGAGGGGGGAGTCTTCCGTGACGGGCCGGCCGTCCTCGGCGACGCCATAGTTGCTGTAAGTCGAAGAGAAGACAAACCTCTCGGCCCCGCATTCCTCGGCGAGCTCGAAGATGTTGCGCGTGCCGTCGAGGTTGCAGCCGTAGGACACCTCATCGCCGGCCTTGGCGCAGGCCGGATAGCCGACGATGGCCGCCAGATGGATGACGTGATCGACGCCGAGGAAATACGGCCGGAGGTCATTCTTATCTCGGACGTCGGCCTTGTGGAATGTGAATGAAGGGTGGTTGAGATAGGCGAGAAGCGAGTTCCCGCCGAAAAGGAGATTGTCGAGCACGGTGACGCGGAAGCCGCGCCACAGGAGATCGCCGCAGAGAAGAGAGCCGATGTAGCCCGCGCCGCCGGTTATGAGGACGTGTTGTTTTTCCATGATAAAAATCTTCTTTGGAGATCGCTACGTCGCTTCGCTCCTCGCGATGACATTTTATCCACTGCAAAACGATTATTTTGATCTTAATCGCGAGCCTCTGGGTGTGGCGATCACAGCTTATTTCTCCAATATTCCAATAGATCTCGCAACGTTTTCTCCAGGGGGATGTACGGCTCCCAGCCCGTCCGGCTCTTGATCTTGCGGTTGGACCCGGTGAGAAAAAGGATATCGGCCTTCCTCAGTTTTTCCGGATCCACACGGACCTCGATCTTGCGCGTCGAGAAGGAGAGCAGCGTCCGGAGGATCGTCCGGAGCGACGGCGCCGCGCCCGTGGAGATGTTATAGACCTCGCCGCGCTTCCCTTTTTTCAGCAGGATGTCGTAGGCGCGGACGACATCGCGGACATCCGAATAATCGCGGCGTGGTTTCAGGTTCCCGACCCGGATCACGGGCGGGAGCTTGCCTTTTTCGATGAGGGCGATCTGTCGGGCCCAGTCCGAGCAGACGAAATCCGCCGTCTGCCCGGGTCCCGTGTGGGGGAACGGCCGGGCGATGACGATATCCAGTTTCTCGCTCTCGGCATAGAATTCGC
Organism: Candidatus Aminicenantia bacterium; assembly: GCA_041479785.1. Taxonomy (GTDB): domain Bacteria; phylum Acidobacteriota; class Aminicenantia; order Aminicenantales; family UBA4085; genus JBGOYP01. The sequence continues at coordinate 2,261 of JBGOYP010000311.1, forward strand.
TCAGGAGCTCGCCGCCGGCCTTGGTGAAGGCGTAGGGGCTGACCACTCCGTCCCGGTCCTCTTCTCGGAAAGCGCCGGTCCGCTCCTTCGGCTTACGATCTCCGTAAACGTCGGACGAGCTGACGAACAGGATCTTAGCCTTGGGCGCGAAGCGGCGCACGGCTTCAAACAGATAAAACGTGCCCATCAAGTTGGTTTCCAGCGTTTCCCGGCGCTTGTCCCAGGACGTGCGGACGTGCGAGATCGCGGCCAAATGGAAGATCCGGTCGGGGCGGACGTTCTTCACGAGTTCCGTGACGGCGTCCGCGGAACGAAGGTCCGCGTGGATGAGACGAAGGGAGGGCACGCGGGCGCAGAGGTCCGCGCAGTGCTCGGGTTTCTCGGGAAAACACGTCCCGTAGATCTCGACGGCCGGCGCTCCCGCCGAGTCCATGAGATGGTCGATGAGATGGCGGCCGACGAAACCCGTGGCGCCTGTGATAAGAATGTTCACGCCCTCTCCCTCCCGCGATCGGCACGTCCTATGGGCTCAGATGCTCAATTCCAATTGACGGTCCTGGGCGCCCTGGCGCTCGTTCTCGATCGTCTTCAGCATCTCCGGCGTCACGTCGCCCGTGACATAGTTCCCGTCGAAGCAGGCGGCGCAGAAATGCTTGAGCTTCGGATTCTCCTGACGGACGGCCTTTTTGAGGTTGTCCAGCGTCTGGTAGATGACCTTGTCCACTCCGATCTTCTTGGCGATCTGCTCGACGTCCCGGTCGCGGGCGACGAACTCCGTGCGCGTCTGCATGTCGATGCCGTAGACGCAGGGGAAGCGGAGCGGCGGCGAATACGAGGCGAGATAGACGTGCTTCGCCCCGCACTCCCGGACCATCTCGACGATGGCCCGCGAGGTGTTGCCCCGGACGATGCTGTCGTCGACGAGCAGGATGTCCTTGTCCTTAAACTCGGCGGCGATCGGGTTGAGCTTCATCCGGACCGAGCTCTTGCGCTCCCGGTCCGCGGGCATGATGAACGTCCGGCCGATGTACCGGTTCTTGACCAGCGCTTCCCGGTACTTCAGGTTGAGTTTCCGGGCGATCTCGATGGCCGCGTCCCGCGCGGAATCCGGGACGGGAACGACGACGTCGATCGCGAGGTGGAGCTTCTTGATGTCGTCGGCGAGCAGGCGGCCGAGGTTGACCCGGCAGCGGTAGACGTTGACCTCGTC
>JBGOYP010000312.1:0-3465 GCA_041479785.1 Candidatus Aminicenantia bacterium
CCGGCCCGCCGCTCCCCCGCCGCGATCGAGCGTTCCGCCTCCGCAAGGCTCCGCGACAGGACGAGAGCGGCCCGGCGCTCCGCCGGGTTTAAATACGCGTTCCGCGAGCTCATCGCCAGCCCGTCCGGCTCCCGGACGATGGCTTGGACGTCGATCGCCACGCCGAGGTTCAGGTCGCGCGTCATACGTCGAACGATGATCGCTTGCTGGGCGTCCTTCTGTCCGAAAACGGCGACGGTCGGCCGGACGATCTCGAACAGCTTCAGGACGACCGTGCAGACGCCGCGGAAATGGCCAGGCCGGGATTTTCCGCACAACTTATCCTGAAGTCCGTGCACTTCGACGAACGTCGCGGAGCCGTCGAGGTACATGTCCTTCGCCTCGGGCTGAAAGAGAACGTCGACGTCTTCGCGCTCGAGCAACGCGGCGTCGCGCGCCAGGTCGCGGGGATATCGCGCGAAGTCCTCGTTCGGACCGAATTGCGTCGGGTTGACGAAGAGACTGACGACCACGGCTTGGGTCGCCCGCTTCGCGGCCCGGACCAGGCTAAGATGTCCCTCGTGAAGGTAACCCATGGTCGGAACAAGACCGACCTTACGCCCGTCTTTTTTCCATCGGGCCGAAATTTCCGTCATGTCCGAAAGGGCCGTGATGATGCGCATCGGCCTACCCCCGCGCGTTTTTCTTCAGGAGGGCCCGGGCGACATCGGGCTTGAGATGATAGGAATGGTCATCGTCCGGAAACACGCCCGTCCGGACGTCCTCCCGATAGTTCGCCACGGCGTCTCCGATCGTTTTCTCGAAATCGGCGTATTTCTTAACAAATTTCGGCAGGTATCCGCCTTCGCAACCGACGAGGTCATGGAAGACGAGAATCTGGCCGTCGCACCACGGGCCGGCACCTATGCCGATGCTCGGGACCGACAACCGCCGGGTGATGAGCCGGGCGACCTCCATCGGGATGCACTCCAGGACGACGGCGAAAGCGCCGGCTTGTTCGAGGGCCAGTCCGTCCTGGACGAGCTTGCGGGCGTCTCGTTCGGCGCTTCCCCGGACCTTGAATTGCCCGAGATGATGGATCGACTGCGGCGTGAGGCCGATATGGCCCATGACCGGGATCTCGGCTTCGACCAGCCGTTCGACCAGTTTGAGCCGCTTTTTCGAGGCCCCCTCGATCTTGACGCCCCGCGCCCCGCCCTCCTTGAGGAAACGGGAGGCGTTCCGGATGGTCTCATCTTCGGAAAGATGAAAGGAAAAATACGGCATATCGCCGATGACCAGCGCCCGCCGGGCCGCCCGGGCGACCGGCTTGGTGTGATGGATCATATCGTCCATCGTCACCGGGATCGTGTTCTCGTAGCCGAGGACCACCATTCCGAGCGAGTCCCCGACCAGGAGGATATCGATCCCGGCCTCGTCGAGAATCCGGGCGGTCGGATAATCGTATGCGGTCAACGCCGTGATGCGCTCCCCCGCCGCCTTCATGGCCTGAAGCGAGGGAATCGTGACCCGGGGAAGGTTCGTCTTCGTCATGGCTCGTCCTTTCTCCCCATCCCGCCTTCCGTCGCGGGATTGGGGTAAAGTCTCCGTTCCGATCACCCCACCGACGACCGGGGCGTCAGCGTCCCCGCCCGTCCTTGTCGGCATAGCTCGGCGGGACGTAATAGAGAGACGCCTTCTTCATCTGGCGGATCTGATCGATGATATCCTCGAGGTCCGACTCCCGTGCCAGGTCGATGTCGTCGGCCTTGATCACGAGCAGCGGCGTCGCCTGATAGTTGAAAAAGAAATAATCGAACGCTTCGATCAAATCCTGCAAGTATTTTTCAGAAATATTTTTTTCGAACGGGCTCCCCTCCCGGGCCAGCCGGCGGAGAAGCGTCGGCAGCGAGATCTGGAGATAGACGACAAGGTCGGGCTTGGAGACGCGTTCGGCGAGGACGCCGTAAATTTTATCGTAAACGACGAGCTCGTCGTCCGAAAGGGTCTGGTACGCATAGATCTTGTCTTTTTCAAACAGGTAATCGCAGATGATCCGTTCCTCGAACAGGTCCCGCTGCAAAAGCCGGACCTGCTGGTGATACCGGTTGACGAGAAAGACAAGCTGGGAGAGGAAGGCCGCCTCTTCCTTCTCGTCGTAGAAATCTTTGAGATAGGGGTTCTCGGCCTTGTCGTAGACGACCTTACCTGAGATGCGCTGGGCCAGCAGGCCGGCCAGACGCGACTTGCCGCACTTAAGCACGCCTTCCAAGGCGATGTGTTTGAATTCGACCGACGGCGCCTGACCCATGGGAGTTTGATAAAATCGTTTAGGTTATAGCGGATATTTCCTGCGAAGTCAATAAAATCGGCCGCTTAGGTCCCGGGGGTGGGGGGCGACGTTGGCGGCGCGGACGTTTCGGCCGGGATGACGATCCAGGCGACGATGTAGAAAAGGGTCATCGGAAAGACCGCGCTGAGGATCCCGATCCCGACGAAGGCCAGACGGACGAGCGAGATATCGACCTCGAAGTACTCGGCCAGTCCGCCGCACACGCCTCCGATCATCTTCTGGCGCATCGACCGGGTCAATTTTTTGGCAGCCATGGTCCCTCCTCGTCAGATGTTGATCCGAATGGGCAGGATTACGGTCGTGATCCCCTTCCAGCGGAGCTCGCGCTGGATGGCGAAAGCGGTCTCGTTATGGAGAAGGCGATGGATGATGCTCGGCTGGCGGAAGACGGCCTGTCCGGCGAAAACGGTCGAGTCGGGATATTCCTTCGTCACCTTCTCGATGATCTCGGACGCCGTCTGGACGATGTCCGTTCCCAGCTCGATGCGAAAATCCGCGGCGAATCCCAAACGGCGGGCCAAGTCCACATACTTCCTAAGGGCGTCGCACGTCGAATTTTCCAGACAGGACACCGCCTCCGTCCCCTTGAACGAACCGACGTCCACCTCGCCGACCGAAACGAAAACAAAATTCTTATAAAGATTCTTGAAGCTGCGGATGATCGACAAAAACGTGTGAACGCCGAAGCCGTTGAACCCGTTCACGAGTTGGATCGCCGTCGGCACGCCCTTTTTCAAGGGCTCGGTGTTGACCGGGCCCCGGGTCGGAATCGCCGTCAGCAGTTCGTCCAATTCGCGGACGCCGCCCCGGACCTTAACGTAATGTGCTTTGGTCATATAGCAAAGGGCGATCACGATCGAGGTGATCAACAACGTCAACCACCCCCCGACCGGGAACTTCTCAATCGTGGTGATCGTCAGGATCGTCAGGCAGAGGGTCAGACCGGTCAGATGGACGGGGAGGTGTTTTTTCCAATGGGGCTCGGTCTTGCGGTTCTTGATGAAGAACCGCGACATGCCCAGCTCGGACAGGGAGAAGGTCAGAAAAACATTGATCGAGTACATCGTGACGAGGGTCGTGATGTGTCCTTTCGAATAGAGCAAGAGGAGGACCGCGCCGCCCCCCATGAGGAG
>JBGOYP010000313.1:0-3463 GCA_041479785.1 Candidatus Aminicenantia bacterium
GGTGACGACCTCGACGCCGCCGCCGCTCTGTCGCGCGGCTTGGGCGAGGAGCGGCAACCCGAGCCCGGTCCGCGTGGATTTGGGCGTGACGAAGGGGTCGAAAACCCGCGCGCGGACCTCCGCCGGAATCCCTCGGCCGTTGTCCGAGACACGGATCGTCAGGAGATCCCGGGCGACATTTTCGTTGACCAGGATCGTGACCCGCGATGCCCCCGCCGCGATCGCGTTTTCCGCGAGGTCGAGGACGTGGAATGACAAATCTTCCATCATCAGCGGAGGATCCCGCGGCCGGCGCTTCCCGAGAACGCCAGCCGGATTTCGTCGAGGCGCGGCGCGGCCAGGAGAAAATCGGTCCACCGCCGGCCGATCTCTTCGGGTTGATGAGCGTCTGAAAAACGGACGACGGGAAGGTGCGCAGGGTAGGCCGGCGGGTCGGTCGCCGGGCTTTCTTTGGGCGTTGCCCCGGGTGAAAACGCCTCGAGAGCGTCCAGGCGGAGATCCGCGGGGACGAACCCTAGCTGGGAAACCAAGCTGAACGATTCCCGGTCGAAATGGGACGCGATCGCCAAACCGCCGTAGTGGTGGATGAGGTCGATGACCTCAGAGATCGTGAGCGTTGTTGCGCCCATGAGGACATAGGGGCCGAACCCCGTCACCTCGTCGGCCTCGTTGACGAGGACCTGGTCTTCCCTGAACGATTTTTTTCCCGCGAGCTGGGGAAGCCTCTCGTGCACGGCCTCGGACACGGGGCGGATCTCGTCCATCGTCGCAAACACGCCGAGGACATGGACTTCCTCTTCGGTCGTGATTTCGATCCCCGGAAATACGGTCAGGTCGGTTCCGGCGGCCGCCCTCATGACCGCTGCGGCGTTTTCCGCCGCATTGTGGTCGCTGACCGCGATCATGTCCAATCCCGCCGCCCGGGCGCGTTCGACGATGTTCCGCGGGTACATGGTCAGCTCTCCGCACGGCGAGAGGCAGGAGTGGATGTGAAGGTCGGCTCGGTAGCGCCTGAGCTCCATTAGGTCCCTTGGACTCCGAGCTCGGTCAGCCGTCCCACGAGGGTGAACGCCCCGAGAGGGCTGCCGAGCAGAGGCACGTTCTCCGATTCGGCCTTCCGCACGGTTTCGGCGGCCGGCTCCCGGCCTCCGGCGATAAGGATCGCCGCAAGATCCTTGAGCACGGCCACGGCGACGATGTTCGGATGGACCTGGATGGTGACCCAGAGGTCATCCTTGCGGCCGTGGGCCATCACGTCGCTCAGCAGGTCGCCGACGAGGCCGCCCGTCACGGGCCGGCCCAACGAGCCTCGGGAGGCAAAGACCTTGAGATGGAGACGCTCGACAAGATCGGCGAGGGTCATCGGTTCTCCTTTCCGACGAAGGGGCAGTCGTCGAGGTCGGCGCAACCGCGGACGACGTCCTCCGCCAAAGTCCGGCAATCGGGCGCGCCGCAGGCCCCGCAATCTTTGCGAGGCAGCCTTCGGGCGTAGGCATCCCGCTCCGCGGCCTTTTCGATGGCCCGCACCGGGTCGGGGTCGAGGAGCGGAACCTGCGCCGGGATGATGGGATGCTGAAATGAGAGAATATTCTTTTGGGTATAAGCGCTCAGGTCGGGCTGCCCGATGACTGATTTTTCGCCGGCCATGCTCGCCAACCGTGAGATTCGGCTCTTGGCCATGAACCGGTTTTCGACCGCCAGCGGTCCGCCGACGCAACCGTCCGGGCAGACCATGCATTCCAGGTAATCGACGTCCTTGAGCTGGCCGGCCTCGACCTTATCGAGGACGTGGATCGTGTCCCGGACGCCGGAGACGGCGATGGTTCGATGATTCTTCAGCCCGCGCGTCTCGCCGCCTGAAAGCGACCAGCCGATTCCGACGGCGCTGAAGACCGTTTCCGGGAAGAGCTGGCGGATGATCCCTTCCCTGTCCTTACGGCGGAGGGCGTTCAGGATCGGTTGGTAGATATCCCGGATGGAGATCGCGCCGTCGAGGTTGGATTTTGCCATCGTCGCCGGATGGTTGATCGAGACGATCTTCGCCGGGCAGGGCGTGATGTGGATGAAGGCGATGTCGTCGGCCTGCAGATGAAGAACAGAGGGCAGGGTCGAGCGAAGGATTTTCGCCGCCACTTCGCGGGGCGGTTCGATCGGAACGATGAGCTCGCACAGCGAGGGAAAGCGGTGCTGGATCAACCGGACGACGACGGGACAGGTGGAGGAGATGAGCGGCCGCGGCTGAAGGTGTTCCTTGAGATAGTTCTCGAATGCCGAGTTATGCATCTCGCAGAGCGTGCTGAGCTCATAGACGTAATCGAACCCGATCCGCCGGAGAGCGTACATGATCTCGCGGGGAAGGACGTCGTTGCCGAATTGCCCGTAGAGCGCGGTCGCCGGAAGGACGACCTTATACTTGAACGCCTCCAGGTCCGAGAATGACGTGGTGACGGAGTCGATGGCATCCGTGGGACAGTGCCGGATGCACTCGCCGCAATCGATGCAAAGGTCGTCGAGGAGGTTCGCTTTGCCGTTCCGGACGCGGATCGCCCGCGTCGGACAGGCGGTCAGGCAATGGACGCAGCCGATGCACTGCGCCCGGTTGATCCGGATGGCGTGGCGCGTTTCTTTGTTCATGCCCGATGTCCGTTCACGGCAATCGTGATCTCGAGCCGCGTTCCCGACCCCGCCTCCGAGACGAGGCGGAAGGTGTCGGCGTTCTTCTTGATGTTGGGCAGGCCCATGCCGGCTCCGAATCCGCGCTCGCGCATCTCCGGGGTCGCCGTCGAGAATCCTTCCATCATCGCCTGCTCAATGTCGGGGATGCCCGGGCCTTGGTCGTCGACCACGATCCGGATCTGGCTCGGCGTGACCGTCAGGCCGACCATGCCCCGAAACGCGTACATGATCACGTTCATTTCGGCCTCGAAGGAGGCGATCGCGACCCTCCGGACGATGGCCGCGCCGATCCCCAATTCTTTGAGGAGGTTCTTGATCAGGCAAGAGACTTCGCCAGCCCGGGCGAAATCGCCGCCGTGAACCTCAAAGTCCTGATGGAAGGCCGGATGGTCCCTCATAGGTTAGAGTCTCGATTTCGGAGAGCCGATGCGGGAGCAGGCTTCGAACATGGAGCACGCCGTCGAGATGATCGGGAGGTTTTTCTCGCGGGCTTCGAGGATGACCTCGGCCGACGGGCGTTTCCCCTGGACGAAGACGACGGCCGCGACATCCGCCAAGTCCGCCGTGCGGACGACGTGGGAATTCACGAGCCCGGTGAGGAGAAGGGATCCCGGACTGACGAAGGCCAGGACGTCGCTCATGAGGTCCGAGGCGAAAACGTCCGAAAACTCAAGTTCCAAGCTGCTCGCCGGTGTCAGAAGATCCCCCTGAAGCAAAGCGAGGACGTTCTTCAAGGTCGTCATGAAACCCTCCTGGCTCGCCGGCGCGCTGTCTTAGGGCGACGCGA
>JBGOYP010000314.1:0-3457 GCA_041479785.1 Candidatus Aminicenantia bacterium
ACGGCAAAGTCGTCATCGAATACGAACAGCCCCAGCTCGACCCCGCGGACGCCGAAGCTCAGAAGCTCATCAAGGACGGGGTGCTATTGCTCGAAAAGGGCTACATCGCCCTCCAGGCCGAAAGCCACCCCGTCGAGTTCCGTAGGATCGAGATTAAAATTCTCAAGTAACGGTCGCGCGGCGCGCCAGGCCGCGCAGCATGCCGGCGAATACCAGGCGGTGAAGCGGCCACACAGCATACCAATAAACCAGCCCGGCCAGTCCTCGCGGGTCGAATATGGCCGTCTGCGTGATCCGCGCCCCGTCTCCCTCGGGCTCGACCTCGAAGACCAGCCAGGCCCGGCCCGGCAATTTCATCTCGGCCTCAAGGCGCAGGCGCCGCTCCGGCACGAGCTCCTCGACTCTCCAGAAATCGAGCGGCTCGCCGGCCCGTAATTCGAGCGGATGCCGCCGGCCCCGGCGCATGCCGACGCCTCCTGCCAGAAGGTCCAGGGCGCCGCGCGCCCGCCAGAGCCAATTGCCGTAATACCAGCCGGTTTCGCCGCCGATCCGCTGGATGGGCGCGAACGCCCGGCCGGGCGGCGCCGCGACGCGCGCCGACCGCGCATCCACCAAGCGATTACCGAACCTCACGCCGCCCCACTGACGGGGCTCGCACGCGGCGCCAACGGAGTCCGCCCAATGGGTCTCCGCGAAATGCCGGTCTTCGCGGCGCAGCGCCTGGGCGATGGCTTCTTTCACTCCGACCGGCCGTACGGAGAACGCTTCCAGGGCCGAAGGGTCCCGGACCACGGTCGGATGCCGGACGCCGTCGATCAGTTTGCGGCCCACCCGCGCGTAAAGCGGTGTCACCAGCCCGAGCCAGAGACCCGAGAGCCGCGGCGTCAGCACAGGCACGGAAATCATCGCCCGCCGCAGGCCGCGTTGACGGGCGTACTCGCGCATCAGTTCTCCGTAGGACACCCGTTCCGGTCCTCCGATCTCGAAGATCCGATGGCCCGACGGCGCCAGGTCCAGCGCGCCCATGAGATAGGCCAGAACGTCATTGATCGCGATAGGCTGCGCCGGCACCCGCACCCAGCGCGGCGTCACCATTACGGGCAGCCGTTCGACCAAGGCGCGGATCATCTCGAACGACAGGCTGCCGGACCCGAGGACGACCGAGGCGCGAAATTCGATGACGGGCACCCCGGCCGACCGGAGGATCTCCCCCACCTCATGTCTGCTGCGAAGATGCTGCGACAGCCCGGCCGCGTCATCGCCCAGCCCGCCTAGATAAACGATGCGGCTGACGCCGGCCGCCGATGCGGCCTGGGAAAAATTCTGTGCGGCTGCCCTGTCCTTTTCCTCGAAGCCACCGGACGCGCCCATGGAATGGACGAGGTAATAGGCCATGGACACGCCGCGAAGCGCGGGCCCGAGCGATTCGGCATTGAGCAGGTCGCCGGCCACGACCTCGGTCGACGCCCTTGCGCGCCCTTTCAGGAATTCCGGCCGCCGCGCCAGACAGCGCACCGGGCGGCCGCATTCCTCCAGCCGGCGAAGCAGCCGGCCCCCGACATATCCGGTGGCGCCGGTCAGCAGGACGAGGCTGTTCATCGGGTACCCTCTTGGCTGTCGACGCCGTCAGGCGGCCAGGAGATTTCGAATCCTCTCCGCGTATGCTTCGCTGGCCGGGTCCGGTGTTTCGATGACGATGTCCACCGCTGAGGAAACCCCCAGCCCGAGCTCGACGGCCCGGGCGATCTGCTCCTGGGCGAAGATGGCCTGCTTCATGATGGCGTCATTCGAGCCCAAGTCCTTGAGGATGGCCACCCCCACGGCATCGACGGCCACGCGGTCCGTGCCGGCCACGAAGACGCCCGCGTCCTTGCGCGGCCCCTGCATCGGGCCCTCGTCGACGAAAGCCACCAGGCCGTCGAGGACGATCAAGGCAGGGAGGTAGGCGAAGTTGATCTCGGCGATCATCCGCCTCTGGTCGGGGGAGGAATGGAGTTCCCGCATCAGCGTGTTGCCCTTGCGCGGCACGACCCCGACCGAGTTCTTGAGAGACATGGTGAACACGCCGCCGTACTGATGGGTCTTCAGGCAACAGGTAGAGACGACGCACTCCATCTCGACGACGGGCCGGGCGACGAGAAAGCCGTCCTTCCAGTGCGAGCCCGGCGGCGTGATCTTGACATAGCCCGTCTCGCCGAGCTCGTCGAAGTTCAGGAGTTCGGCGTCGAAAGCGCCGGCGAGAGCGCGAATACCCTTTTTATCGAAGACTTCTTCTGTCGGCTCGGGACCGCTCCGGTCGCCGATGGCCAGGCCCTTCGCTCCCATGTCCCTGATCCGCGCCAGGAGCGCTTTCAAAGTGTCGTTGTGGGTCGATCCCGGCGTTTCGTCGGAGGTGTTGAAATTCGGCTTGATCAGGACGCTCTTGCCCTTGAACGGGTTGATGTTCAGGAGGTCAAGGCATTTCTTGACGCCCTCGGCCCGGTCCTCGGTCCTGACGAGAACGACGCGGGTTTGCGAAGCCGCCCGCAGCGCGGGCCGCGGCGAGCCCCAGCCGTCCGAGAGGCGGTTTCGAGCGGAAGCTTTTGTCGACAGCACGGCTGCGCCGGCTGCCCCCGCCCCGGCGGCGAAAAATTCCCGGCGTGTCATTTCGCGGTGTTTTTTCATGGCCTGCGTCCTCCCGATAACCTAGGGATCTTCCGTTTATCTAATCTAACATATTCTCCCGGCCCGGCAAAACTGCGCTTGTCACAGCCTATGAGACAAATTTATCCTGCCTCACGTCTATCCATATCGGGGATAAGCTGAGCATCCTCTTATGGCTCCTTCATGGATTCGTTGAGCTACGCCCGGCCCGGAAAGAAATTCTCGCATGCAGGAATTCCTGAACGCCGCCCTCCGAAAGTTTTCGAAGCCGCTCACGGCCGCGGACGCCGAACGTTACCTTACGATCGTCCTCGAGCCTCTCTGCACGGTTTTCGCGAGCGTCGAGCTTTTCCACCAAGCCCTCGACATATCGGGCCGTTGGAAGCATACGTTCTACGACTCACTGATTATCGCTTCCGCTCTGCAGGCCGGCTGCTCTGTTCTCTATTCCGAAGACCTTCAGCACGGCCAGAAGATCGGAAATCTCCGGATCCTCAACCCGTTCGTCGAATCCCCGCAAAACTGACGCAAGGCGGCTTGATACTAAGAGAGAGGCGTGATGAGGAGGGGCTCAGGAAAGTCGTGACCGAACACCAGGGCCGCAGGCCCAAGGGATTCAAGCTCCGCCAGGCCGCCTTCAAGGGCCAGGGCCTCCAGCCTCACGTAGCGGGCGTGACCGGGGACCAGATACTCGACCTGAGCTACGAGGGACGGGGCGGATGATCGCCAATCCCCTCAAGCCGGCTTAGAGATCAGCCGCGGTTTGACTTTCCTGTAGACGTCCTTTCGATGTCCGATCTTGAGGACCATGATC
>JBGOYP010000315.1:0-3456 GCA_041479785.1 Candidatus Aminicenantia bacterium
CGGAGATATTCGGGGGGATAAAAATGGTTGTGAAAATCGATAATCGTCATGGCGACGCTCCTCTTTTCTTTTTCCAGAGATAATACACGGGAAGTCCCGTCAGGACAAGCGCGAGCCCGACCAGGCTTTGGCCGGGATTGGCGGCCAGTTGATGGATCACGATGGCGAAGGAGGACGCGCTGAAAAGAACCGGGATGAAGTGAGACCCCATAAGAAAATTTCGCCTCCCCGGCGGATTTCGTTTCCTAAGGATGATGAGGCCGATCGCCATTAAGCCGAAAAAAATCCATTCCGTGAAAACGACCCTTGTGAAGAGAATCCGGAATGTGCCGGTGGCCACGAGCACGGCGGACCAAACCATCTGGAGGGCGATAGCCTTAGCGGGAGTGCGGAAACGGGGATGGATGTCTCCCAGCCAGGAAAACAAGAGCCCGTCCCGCGCCATCGCATAATAGACCCGGGGCCCGCAGAGGATGATGCCGGCGAGCGCGCCGAACGCGGAGAAAACAACGAGCAGGGACATCACGGCGCCCCCGCCGGACCCGACCACGGCGTCGGCCGCGTCGGCGGCAATGCGCGTCGAACTCGCGACTTTATCCAACGGCAGGATGTACATGTAGACCGCATTGAGAACGATATATCCGGCCGTCACGATGCCGGTCCCGAGCATCAGGGCGCGCGGGATGGTTTTTGCCGGGTCAACGGTTTCTTCCGAATTGTAGGTCACCATATGCCAGCCGCCGAAAGCGAAAAGCCCGGCGACAAGAGCCTGAAGAAACCCGCCCAGCGTTATTCCGCGACCGGCGAGACTCCCCGGCGAAAAATGTTCCGGCAGGCGAGAACCGAGAAGAAAGCCGGCCAGAATGATAAAAACGATGGCCAAGATTTTCCCGAGTGTCATAAAGGCCTGAAGGGAGCTTCCCTGTTTGACGCCGATATAATTGATCCCGGAGATGACGACAATCGCGGCGATCGCAACGGCTTTGGCCGCAAAGTCATCGAGGGGGACAAAGTACCCGGCATAGCGGGAAAAAACGACGGCGATGGCGGCGATAATTCCCGAATGCATGCTCCAAAACATTGCCCAACCCCAAAGAAACCCGAGGGATGGCGAATAGGCCTCGCGGAGATAGATGTAGACGCCGCCCGTTCTGGTGAACATGGACGCCAATTCGGCGCAGACAAGGGCGCCGAAAAATGTCAGGAGGCCGGAAACGAGCCAGACGAGGAAAACACCGCCGATGGACGGGACTCTCCCCGTTATTTCCGAAGGCTGGACGAAAATCGATGCGCCGATGATGATGCCGGCGACCATGGCCGTGGCCTGGGGAAGACGGATGGCCGGTCTAAGCTTGACCGTGTCGTCGGCAGTCATGACACTGAGACTTGAGATCTTAGATCGACCAATTATGACTTAAGGTGCCAGACAACTCAATGAAGGTTGCTAATGTTTTCTTTTTTTGATAACTTTTTGAAGTCCACAAAAATGACGTTAAGGGGATCAATTTAGATGCAAGTCCTAGCGATTTACACGATTATAGGAACAATCCTATCCCTGGGGATTATCGTATATGCCCTTTTGGAGGCTGACTCAAAAGGACGTATCACGATCATAATTCTCGTGGCAGCGACTTATATCCTGCAAAAAGCATTTCCGGGATTCGTGATCAGTACTATTTGTTTTGTCCTCAGAATATTGATCGCTATAGGGTGCTATATTTATATCAAATTTCGAAACGCCTAGGAAAAAAGCCCGCCGGCCCGGACTCACTCAATCTTGATTTTTTTCTTCGTCGCCGCCGGTTTCCGTTCCTTTTTTTCGAGCGCCGCGATGCGGTTGTCGAGAATGGCCCGGAGGGCAAGCAAGGCCTCTTTCCTCGCCGCCCGGGCATGCTGCAGCGCCTCGAGGGGCAAGAGTAACGAAAAGAGGTCGTCGGGCACCGGAATCGTGATCTTAATTTCCCTGACTTTGTCGTCGGCCATGACCTACCTCCTCGCCGCGCTTACGGCGCGAACGTGATTTTCAATCGGTCTCCTTCGAAGACCGCCCCCTGAATCGTCTTATTGAGAAGGATTCGGGGAAGGAGAATATTCCGCCGGAACGGCCCGGCCTTGATGATCAGCTCGTCGCCCTTTTGGCTGAGGTCGAGCGCGCTCTTTTCGACGAACGGAAGGCTGAGGGACAGGACGTGCCGGCCGTCGCGTCTTTCGACCCGGATCGGTTTCTGGGAGAAAAACAATCGGGCCGGGTCCTCGCCGCCGTAGACCCGGTCGGCGATTTTTTCGAGAAGTTCGATCCCGACGACCTCCTGGTCGAACAGCGACAGCGCGCGGAGGGGCACGGGTGCAAAGATGTCCTCGATCATATGCCGGTAATTATCCTGGATCGTCTTCCACTTGGCGAAATACGGGTCCCCCACCTGGCTGGGGATCAGCCGGTTGATGATGATCAGGTCGACGGAATACCCAAAAAGGTTGAAAAACGTATAAGCCCGCTGGGCTTCCTTGATGACCATTTTTTCGGGGTTGACGACCAGGCGGATCGAGGTGTTTTTGATATCTTCGAGGATCTCTTTCATCTCGGCGAGCTGCTCGCTCAGCCGTTTGATCGCGCCGAAAATGTGGTCCTCCGGGAAAGGAAAAGGAAGAAGCCGGTTGGCCACGGGGCGGACGGCTTTGGCCGCCCGGCGCTGAATCGGGAAGATGTGTTTCAGATACCAGTCGGTGATTTCAGGCGCCGACAGGAGGCGGAGCGTATCGCCCGTCGGCGCGCAATCGACGATGATGACGTCGAACGCGCCCGCCTTCCTGTAATTCCGGATCTCCATCAGGCTGAAGAGCTCTTCCATGCCCGGAAAGACGCTCATCTCTTCGGCTTCGACCGAGCTGATTCCCTGGGAGGCGAGGAATTCCGTCAGGTAGGTCTTGATATCGCCCCACCGTTTTTCGATCTCCTCGAGGGCGTTGATTTCGCGGCCGAAGAGGTTGGGGACGATGGCCGTGGGCGCATTGGCGAGCTGAATGTCGAACGAGTCGGACAAGCTGTGGGCGGCATCGGTCGAAATGACCAACGTTTTCCAGCCTTTTTTGGCGCAGAGCAGGGCCGTCGCCGCGGAGAGCGTCGTTTTGCCGACGCCCCCTTTCCCCGTGAAAAGGATGAGTCTCATTTATTCCGGGATGATTGTAACACGAGGCCGTCAGCTATTTCGAGTTTGACTTGATACAGGATCCCCTTTTATAATGACATCAACATGAGGGATATTATTTTCGCTTTTATTTTTCTGGTTCTTTTCCCTGTTTATTCTCCCGCCGCCGTCCTGAAAATCACGGTTGACGCAGCGATCCATCCGGTGACGTCCGAGTACATCCGCGATGCGATCGACCGCGCCGATAAAGAGAACGCCAGCCTTCTCATCATGACGCTCAACACGCCGGGCGGCCTGGATTCGTCGATGC
>JBGOYP010000316.1:0-3435 GCA_041479785.1 Candidatus Aminicenantia bacterium
CCCTCCGTATATTTAATAGCATTGTCGACGAGGTTAATCAACGCCTGCTTGACCGCGTCGGCATCCACCCGCCGTTCGACGGGATGGTCGGGACATAACACGGCCAGCTCAAATCCTTGGGACTCGGCCGCAGGCCGGAAAACGTCGACGGCCTCCCGGACGACCGCCCGCAGGTCCGCTGGCTCGAAATGATAGGTCGCGGCATCTCTCTCGATGCGGCCGAAATCCAGAATGTTATGAAGAAACCTCGCCAAACGGGCGCTCTCCCCGACCATAAGGCTCAGATAACGCTCCCGCTGCTCGCGGTCCGCGATTTTTCCCGCCTGGAGAATTTCGGCCAAGCCCTGGATCGAGCTCATCGGCGTCCGCAGCTCGTGGGACACGGTCGAGATGAATTCGGTCTTGAGCCGGTTGAGCTCGTCGAGCTTTTCCTTGGAAGCCCGCTCATAAATGACTTTTTCCTGGAGGTCGATGCGTTCAAGGTTTATGGCCAGCTCGCCGGCCATCGTCTGGATGAGCTCGATATCTTCGCGGGTGTAGCGTTCTCCCGATTTCTTCCGGCCCAAGGCCAGCCGCCCGGTTCCGGCCTCCGGAGAAAGAGGAAGCGCGAAAATGACGTCGACCTTATGCCGTTCGAGGGCCTGAGCCTGCGAGACATCCATCGGGGACGCGATCAGAACGGCGCCCGGACGCGCCCAGATTTCGGATTCGCCGCCGTCATCGAACCGAAACGGCAAGCCGGCCGGCCAGGAATCGCCATATGTGAAGAGCTCCTCATAACCTGACCGCGACGGCGAGCAAAGTCCGAGGAGGAGACTGATCGATTCCACGGGAATCGCCCGGCGAAGTTCCCGCAGAAAATGGACGGCCAGGTCGTCCCGGTTGACGAAATGACGGGAGCGGTCGTTGAAATCCATGACGACGCGGCGATAATCATAGCGCTGCCGGAAAAAAGTCCGGTCAACGAATTTTTGGATCCTCCTCTGGGCCGGTTGGAACGCCGCGGCAGCCAGAAAAACTCCGGCGGCGACGAAGACGTTCAATCCGCCGGGGAAGAGCCGGAGGAGCCACCGCTCGGCCACCTGGACGACCAGGAGATAGACGCCGATCGTGAAAATCGTCAGGAGCGAATAGACCAGGCTGCGGTTGATCACGACCGCGATATCGATCAGCCGGTAACGGACGATCGCGATGGCAAACGCGACCGGAACGGCGACGAAGAAAACCGCCACAAGCTCTTCCGAAACGACCGGCATCAGACCGAGCAGGACCGGCCCTTGGTAAAGAACAAGGAACGGCGCCGATCCCACCGCGAGGCCGAAAAAAATCCACTGGATCCGCGCTCGAGCGTCCTCGGTCCGGCATTTCCTCAGAGCGAGGCCGAGATAAGCGATCGCGCCGAGCACGTAGCCCACGACATATAGGCGAAAAACACTATAGAACTTATTGTAAAAGTGGATGGCCGCGACGGACGGCTTCAGAAAAGCATAAAGAAAAACGGCCGCCTGGAGTCCCGCGAAGGCGAGAGCGGGCAGGTAAAGAAGGACGCGCCGGATGCGAATCGGCCCGGGAGCGAAGGACAGAGAGACATGAAGAAGGATCGCGGGAACGAAGGCATAGCTCACGATAAACAGGAGGCTGGGAAGAAATGTGGTCCAGTGTTCGGAGCGAAGGCCGTAATATTCGCCGCTGATAATCATCGCCGCGCCGAAGACATGCGTCAGCCAATAGAACAAACGAGCCTTGGGGTCGTCCGGCTTCAAGATAAAGGTCGAAGCGCCGATCACGAAACAGAAAACGCCGATCAGAAAATAGATCAAAGGAAACGAGGTTTTCGCATAAAAGGAGACGACGGGGGCGGTGATTTTCTGGAGGAGGCCGTCCGGCGCGCGCGTATAAAAATCGACGGCGGCGCCGATTTCTTTGCCGGCCAAGGCGGCGGATTTATCCTGGACGGTGAGAATTTCGACCTCGCCGATACGGACGAGGTTTTTTTCGGGGATGGATGCGGGAATTCCGGGGCGTTGGCGGAGGAGAAGATAGCCGTAGATGCTGACGGCTAGAATAGCGAGTCCCAGAAACAGGGAAACGAGGAAGGAGAACTTCGCTTGGACCTTGAGCTCCCCCATAATTCAAACATTATGACCGAGGGGGCTAAAGATTGTCAAATCAGAAGGTTCGCTGGTCCGCGATCCGAAGCAGCGGACCGCGGCAGGCTTTGACGCAAACGCCGCAGATATGCTGGCTGACAACGTGTGCCCGACGGAATTCGTCCAGCTTTTCGTAGCAGGCCCTATGGCCGAAGTCTTCCGGATTCTCGCGGATGGCGCGGGCCGGGCACGGAGCGATACAGGCCCGGCACGTTCTACAGGCGAAATCGAGAGGACGGCCGGGCTCGAGGGGCATGTCGGTCAGGACCGTGACAAGCCGGAATCGCGAGCCGAGGGCCGGGTTCACGATCAGATTGTTGCGTCCGACCCAACCGAGCCCCGCCAGGAGGGCGATTTTTTTATGGGAGACATGCGCCCGCTGGTTCTCCCAGTCGATAATTTGGGACGCCGGGATAGGCAGCGCTTGATAGCCGCGTTCAATGAGGTCGGACGCCACGAGGAGAGCCCCGCGGTCGAGGAAGAAATTCAGCTGCCGATAATGATGAAAATAGAGGGGTGTCGGGTGGTCCTCGATATCCTCGAGGACGGCGTCAAAGACCCTTTTACCCAAAGAGACGGCAAAAGAGAACTTCTTCTTGAGAAAGTCGGTAAGGAGGAACTCATCCCGGACCGAGGAGACCTCGGCGACGCCGAAAAGAGAAAATCCAAGTTCTCGGCAAAAATGCCCGAGTCGCTCGGAATTTTCTCTTTCCGGAGTCACGCGGGCCATTTTAGCGGCCGCAATGACGGACTGTCAACTCCAAAGAGGCTCGCGGGGGAAGGCCGGAGGGAAAACGAGCGGTTGACGAAATCCCGGGCTTCGGATATATGAATGTGGAAATTGGACGCGACAAAAGGAGCCGCCATGACCGAGAAAACCCTGGCCATCATCAAACCGGATGCCGTAAAGAAAGGCATCATCGGGAAAATCATCGCAAGAATCGAAGATGAAGGCTTTAAGATCACGGCCATGAAAATGGCTCATCTCTCCAAAGACGACGCAAAAGGGTTTTATATCGTCCATAAGAGCAAACCGTTTTATGACAGCCTGACGAATTTCATGTCGTCAGGGCGAGTTGTCGTGATGGCTCTCGAAAGAGAAGACGCGATCGCCCATTGGCGAAACGTTATGGGAGCGACGGACCCCGCCCAGGCGAAACCGGGCACGCTCCGCCGCTCATACGGGTTCTCGGTCGAAACGAACGCGGTCCATGGATCGGACGCGAAAGAGACGGCGGAGTGGGAAATCAATTATTTTTTCAAGAAATAGACAAAAATCCCTATC
>JBGOYP010000317.1:0-3435 GCA_041479785.1 Candidatus Aminicenantia bacterium
GCCGTCAGGTCTCTCATCTCGAGGTCGACCCGCAGGTCGGGCTTGTCGCTCCCGTACTTTTCCATCGCCTCCGCGTAGCTCAGGCGCGGGAACGGCCGGGCGAGTTTTTCGCCGACCAGCCCGAACAGCTCGGCCATCAATCCTTCGACGACCGGAAAGAGGTCCTCGGGTTCGATAAAACTCATCTCGATGTCGATTTGGGTGAATTCGGGCTGGCGGTCGGCGCGCAGGTCCTCGTCACGGAAGCAGCGGACGATCTGGAAATAGCGGTCGAAGCCCGAGATCATCAGCGTCTGCTTGAAGATCTGGGGCGATTGCGGCAGGGCGTAGAACCGTCCCCGGTAGATCCGGCTCGGGACGAGGTAGTCGCGCGCCCCTTCGGGCGTGGAATTGATCAGGAACGGCGTCTCGATCTCGTAGAAGCCGTGCCCGCTCAGATAAGTCCTCGTCCGGAAGGCCGCGTCGTGCCGCAGTTTGATGTTCCGCTGCATGGCCGGCCGGCGCAGGTCGATGTAGCGATGCTTGAACCGTAGCTCTTCGGACGCCTGCGGCGGGTCGGCCACGGCAAAGGGCGGGACCTTCGCGGCCGCGAAGACCGTCATCTCTTCGGCGTCGATTTCGACATCGCCCGTGGCGAGGTCTTTATTGGAAGCCTTGACTTCGCGCAAGCGGACAGTTCCCTTGACGCCGACGACGAATTCGCCGCGGAGTTTTTTCGCCTCCTCGATCAGCGCCGGCTTGTCCGACCGGAACACGACCTGGACCAGTCCTTCGCGGTCCCGGAGGTCCACGAACACGAGATGGCCCATGTCGCGGCTCTTGTGGACCCAGCCGCAAAGAACGACGCTCCGGCCGGCGTCGCCGGCCCGCAATCGCCCGCCGTAATCCGTCCGTTTCCAAGTCGTCATGAGAGGACCCTCAACAGTTCGTCCGGCGACCCCTCGGTCTGCGTTCCCGCAGCCATGTCCTTGAGCTGGAACCGTCCGGCCCGGATCTCGTCTTCGCCGACGACGCAGACCCAGGCCGCCCCCAGCTTGTTGGCCCGGGCGAACTGATTCTTGAAGCTCCGGTCGCCGAACTCGACGAGACACTCGACGCCGCGGCGCCGGAACAGGCGGGCCAGCTCGAGCACCTTGCGCTTGCCGTCCTCGCCCCGATAGGCGAAATAGAGGAACTTTCTTTTTTCCGGCCGAACGGTCAGGACCGAGATCAGCCGTTCCATCCCCATGGCGAAGCCGATGCCGCAGATATCGGGCCCGCCGAAATCCTTCATCATATCGTCGTAGCGGCCACCGCCGAGGAGCGAGTTCTGGGCGCCCAGCCCGCCTATTACGACCTCGAACGTTGTTTTCGTGTAATAGTCCAGGCCGCGGACAAGATTGGGCTCGACGCGATAGGCCACGCCATAAAGGTCGAGGTACGCGCGCACCTTCGCGAAATGCTCCCGGCACTCGGCGCAGAGATAGTCCGTGATTCTCGGGAAACCCTTGGCTTGCTCCCGGCAACCTTCGACCTTGCAATCGAAGATCCGGAGAGGGTTGGTCGTGATCTTGCGCTGACAGTCCGGGCAGAGCTTGTCGCGGACCTTCTCCGCGCGCGCCCGCAGGTTCCGCGAATACGCCGGCCGGCAAGCCCGGCAGCCGACGGAATTGACGAGCGTCTCGGCGCCCGCGACGCCCAGGAGCTTGAGCAGGGCGTCGGCCATCTCGATGATCTCGGCGTCGATCGCCGGGTCCTTTTCGTTGAAGACTTCGATGTCGATCTGATGGAACTGGCGGTAGCGGCCTTTCTGCGGCTTGTCGTAGCGGAACATCGGCCCGATGAAATAGAACCGGAGCGGGTCGGGCTTGAGGTCGAGCCGGTGCTCGATGATGGCCCGGACGACCGACGGCGTGTATTCGGGACGGAGCGTGATCGACCGCCCGCCCTTGTCCGTGAAGGTGTACATCTCCTTCGTGACGATGTCCGTGGTTTCGCCCGTTCCTTTCTCGAACAGCTCGGTCGCCTCGATGACCGGCGCCCGCAGCTCGCGATAGCCGTAGCGCTCGAACAGGCCTTTGGCGTCGGCTTCGGCTTTCTGCCAGAGCTCGACCTCGCCGGGAAGAATGTCTTTCGTCCCCTTGATCGCGGCGACCTCTTTCGGAACGGGGGTTTCGGCGCTCACTTTTCGGAATAAATCCCCATCTTGCGGAACTTCTGATAGCGGTCCTCGAGAAGCTCGGCGACGGGTTTCTCCTTTAGCTTCTTCAACGTCTGATTCAAGTGCTTGTCCACGTTCTTGAACGTCTGCTCATAATCGGTGTGGGCGCCGCCGGGAGGTTCGGGAATGATCTTGTCGATGACGCCCAGCGCGTAGAGGTCCTGGGCCCGGAGCTTGAGGTGCTCGGCCGACTTTTTGACCGCACTCTGGTCGTTGAACAGGATGGCCGCGCAGCCCTCGGGACTGATAACGGAATAGAACGAATTTTCGAGCAGCGCGACCGAGTCCCCGATGCCGATGCCGAGCGCACCGCCGCTGCCGCCTTCGCCGATGACGACGCAGACGATCGGCGTCCGGAGGGTCGCCATGGCTTTCAGGTTGGAGGCGATCGCCTCGGCCTGGCCGCGCTCCTCGCCCGCCATGCCCGGATAGGCGCCTTGCGTGTCGATCAGGGATACGACCGGAAACCGGAACTTTTCGGCCATTTTCATGACGCGGAGGGCCTTGCGGTAGCCTTCGGGGTTCATCTGGCCGAAGTTCCTATCGAGCCGCTCCCGGGTCGTCCGGCCTTTCTGCTGGCCGAGGACGGCCACGGTCTCGCCCTTGTAGAACGCAAACCCCGCGACCAGGGCGGGGTCGTCGGCGAACCGGCGGTCGCCGTGGACCTCGATGAATTCCTCCATGAGCGCCTTGATAAAATCCAGGGAGTAAGGCCGCTTGGGATGCCGGGCGATCTGGACGATCTGGGTGGGCGTGAGGTGCGGAAAAATCTTGGCCCATTCCCGCTCGATCTCGGCTTTCAAGGCGTCGACTTTGGCTTTGGCCCCCGGCTCGCCGTTGAGCTGGAGAACATCGATCTGCTCTTTCAGCAGGACGATGGGCTTTTCGAGCTGATAAAAATCTTCGATGATAGTCATGAACGACCCGATTTTTTGGATAATCGACCGCGTTTATTCTATAGGCGCGAGCGACCCCCTGTCAACATTTGGGGGTCGCGTCTACACTTTTCACTTTTTCGGGCCGGCCCCGACTCCGGCTTTCCTCTGCCTCGCGACCTCGAAAAAGAATACGGCGGCGGCCGAGCCGACGTTCAAGGAATTGACCTTCCCCGCCATCGGGATCGAGAGGATCCGGTCGCAATTCTTGCGGATGAGGGGCCGCAGCCCGCGGCCTTCGGAGCCGAGAACGATCCCGACGGACTGAGTATAGTCAAATTCGAAGAACAGGCCATCGCC
>JBGOYP010000318.1:0-3429 GCA_041479785.1 Candidatus Aminicenantia bacterium
GACTTCGAAACCCGCTCGTCGGTGATCGCGATCCGGATGCCGCGGTTGAGGAACGACAGCTCGCGCATCCGCTGGGTGAGGACTTCGAAATTGAACTCGGTCGTCTCGAAAATTTCGTCGTCGGCCCAGAACGTGATTTTGGTCCCGGTTTTTTTCGTCTTGCCGACCTGCTTCAACCGGGCGAGCGGGATGCCGCGCTCGTAGCTCTGGGTGTAGATGCCGCCGCCGCGCTTGATCTCGAGGTCCAGGCGCCTGGACAGGGCGTTGACGACTGAAACGCCGACCCCGTGCAGCCCGCCCGAGACCTTGTAGGACTTGTCGTCGAACTTTCCGCCGGCGTGGAGCATCGTCATGACGACTTCGGCGGCCGACTTCTTCTCTTTCTTGTGCATCTCGACGGGAATGCCGCGGCCGTCGTCGATGACGGTGACGGAATTGTCGACGTGGATGAAGACCTCGATGTTCTTGCAGAAGCCGGCCAGGGCCTCGTCGACGGAATTGTCCACGACCTCGTAAACCAGGTGATTGAGGCCGTCCGCGCTCGTGCTTCCGATATACATCGCCGGCCGTTTCCGGACCGCTTCCAGGCCTTTGAGGACTTTGATGCTTTCGGCGGTGTATTTTGCTGCGGCCATAGCGATTATCTCATTGATAATAGACGCGTTATATTGGATAAATTCTCATGGAAATGACCTGGATTATTAGAATTCTATTTTACCCGAAAAAGCGTCTTTATGTAAAGCTTTTTTTGAAGCCATTTCTACAATATTTTGTGGCTGATATTCGCCCTAGTCGCAACGTTTTGGGGTATCGCCTATTTTTATTAGGCCGGCCGGACGGGCTTCAACGGAATGCCGGTCGAAACGTCCGGTTTGACCGCGATTTTCCTCATCCAGTATAATCCCTCCGGACGAGGAATTCATGCCGGCCAACCTGACGCCCCAATACATGGAAGCCGAGAAAAAACTCCGGACGGCGAAGACCCCGCAGGAAAAAATCGAGATCCTCGAGGAGCTTCTTCGCCTCATCCCCAAGCATAAAGGGACGGAAAAACTCCAGGCCCAGCACAAGTCCAAGATCGCCAAACTCAAAGAGGAGATGCAGAAGCAGTCCGGGACAAAACGGGGGCTGAACTATATCATCGACAAGCAGGGGGCGGGACAGGTCATCGTCGTCGGCCCGCCCAACGCCGGGAAATCGATGCTCATCAAGGCCCTGACGGGCGCCGACCCCGAGGTCGGCGACTATCCGTTTACGACCCGCTCCCCCGCGCCGTACATGATGAAATTCGACAACGTCCGGGTTCAGCTCATCGACCTCCCTCCCATGACCGCGGACCTGATGGAGAGCTGGCAGGTCGAGCTCATCAAGATCGCCGACGCCGCGCTCCTCGTCGTCGACGTCGCGAGTCCGGACGACGCATCTCTCCTAGAATCGCTCCTGGCCAAGCTGAAAGAGAAGCGCGTGGAATTCGTGACCGGAGATGACGCCCCTCCCGACAAAGAGCCGGGCCCGGCCCCCTATCGTAAAAAGACGCTTCTCATCGCCAACAAAACCGACCTGGACCCAACCCGCGAGAACCTCGAAGCGTTCGAGCTTTTTTACGGGAAACAGCTGCCCATCGTGCCCGTCTCGGCCGCGGCCGGAGATGGAATCGAGGGCCTCAAAAAAGCGGTATTCGACCTCCTTCGCATGATCCGCGTCTACAGCAAAGCGCCGGGGAAAAAACCGGAGCGGGACGAGCCGTTCGTCGTGAAACGCGGGACAACGGTGATCGAGCTGGCGCGCGCCGTGCACAAGGATTTCGCCGAGAAGCTCGGCTATGCCCGGCTATGGCGCGGCATGGAAGTTTCCGGACTGATGGTCAACCGCGACTTCGTCCTCGCCGACGAGGACGTCGTCGAATTGCATATTTAAATAGGGGGACACAATACCTATTTCCTTATTTCGCTAATTTGTAAATGCAAGTTTTCCGATAAATTTTCAATCAAGGATGTGTCTCCAATTTCAGAAATGAGAATGTTTCTCTCTTCCGCGCGTTTATTAAAACGGAATAAAATTCTAGATAAACGGATATATTTCAAGTGCCAAGATTCCGACGCCTAGTCGTCCCGGATTGCCCTCATCATATCATTCAGCGAGGAAACAGGCGCCAAAGAGTTTTTTTCTGCGATGCAGACAAAGATTTTTACCTAAGGCTCCTTAAAAGACAAAGCCATCAAACCGGCATCTCATTTTTGGCCTATTGCCTCTTGGAGAATCATGTTCATTTTATCGCAGTGCCAAAAACCGAATACAGCTTTGCCAAAGGAATCGGCGAAACGCACAGAAAATACACAATTATCATTAACGCAAGAGAAGATTGGAAAGGTTATCTTTGGCAGGGAAGATTCATTTCTTTCCCGATGGACGAAACGTATCTTTATGCCGCTATCCGTTATGTCGAAAGGAATCCCGTCCGAGCCAGTATCGTTTCGAAGGCCGAGGACTATCCTTGGTCAAGCGCGCTTGCCCATGTCGCAAAGAAAAACGACGTTTTGATAAACGGACAAGAAAATATCCTCAAGATCGAAGACTGGGGCGCTTATCTTCAAGAGAAAGACGATGAAGACTTCATCAAACAAATTGAATTCCATGAAAAAACGGGTCGACCCTTTGGGAGCGACGTCTTTCTCAGGAAACTTGAATTAGTGACGAAAAGAAAAATTCTACCTCAGTCCCCCGGCAGAAAAAGAAAAATACAAATTGCGTTTTCCAATGAATCTGAAATAAGGAAATAGGTATTGTGTCCCCCTATTTGATACGGAAATTTAAAACATCCTGGTTGTTCATGTCCATGATCGCCATGAAGAAGAGCTGGGCCGAAGCCTCCATGATTTCGGGTGTGACGAGCTCCCAGCGGTCCTTGCTGTTATGGTACGTCGAATAGGGAATGGAGACCCCATAGGCGCCGAACGTCAGCGACGGGACGCCCTTCCAGAAAAACCTCGCCGAATCCTGCCGCGGCCGCCCCGGATAGGAGGCGGAGCTGGTCGAGAGGATCCGATGGACGTATTTCGAATTCGCCCGCTCGATGAACGACCAGAACGCGGGATACGTCGCCCCGCCGGAGGCGGAGATTTTATCGCCGATGCCCGGCCCTTCCATGTTGATGAAGACCAGCGTTTTATCGAGCGGGAAGACCGGGTGTTCGCAATAGAAATCCGAACCGGCGACGGCTTGCTCCTCGCTTCCGAAGAAGATGAACAGGACCGTCCGCTTCGGCCTGACGGCGGATTTCGCCATCGCCTCCGCGACCCCCAGCCCGACCGCGACGGCGGTCGCGTTGTCGTTCGCGCCGGGCATGAGCTCCCAGCAGTGCCCGAGATGGTCGAGGTGGCCGCCGACGATGATGACCTCGTCCTTGAGTTTCGGGTCCGCGCCCGGAAC
>JBGOYP010000319.1:0-3422 GCA_041479785.1 Candidatus Aminicenantia bacterium
ACGGGTAGGTGTCGCGCGGGTTCTTGACCCCGATGACATGGAGCTCCCGCTCGGCCCTCGTCAGCGCGACATAGAGCGTATTCAGCCGGTCCACGATGTCCCGTTCCCGCTCTCGACGATAAATACCGCTTAATTCTTGGTCGGATTCGGCCAAGTCTTTGGTAATCCGATAGACCCGGACCGGGTCATCTCCGCTCAGATAAAAATCGGGCGGTTGGAACTTCTCGCCGTAGAGGAGAAGAACGACGGCCGGAAACCCGAGACCCTTGGCTTTATGAATGCTCATGACCTTGACGGCGTCGATGTCGAGAGAAACGTCGATGTCCAGCTTCGACGAGCCCGTGCCGTCGCTTTCGGCCGAAGCCAGAAATTCGCCGAGGTCGTTCCGGCCCATCCCTTCGAAATCCTTGATGGCCTCGAGAAATTTCGCCAAAGCCGCTTCCTCTTCCGGGAAGGCCTCGAATAGCCCAAAGACACGGAAGATGTCCGTGACCAGGTCATAGAGAGGCAAGTATCCGACGGTCTTGAAGAAAGGCTCGAAATAGGCTTCCCATGAATCCGGATAAGCGGTCCGAAAAGCCGGATAAAGAGGGCTCCGCTTTTGAAGCCGTCCGTCAAAAATAAAACGACGGACCTGGTCGCCCCACGAATCCGGGTCGGCCGCCCGCCCATCGCGGGCCGCTCGCCGGGCAAGGATATCGCTTAGAAGAAAGGAGGCGAACGCCAGGTCGTCGGGGGGAGAATCCAGGAACCGCAATAAGGCGAGGATCTCGCCCGTGACCCTTCGTTTCCGGATATCGAGGCTGCTATAGGGAATGAACGGGATTTTTTCGTCCTCGACGTCGTTCAACCAGGAGGCGATCCTCACCACGGAATCGTTCTTAAGCGTGAGAATGCCGATATCGGAATAGGCATAGCCGCGGCGCCGAAGGTCGAGGACGCGGCCCTGGACTTCGGCTTTCTCGGGAATGCGTTCGTCATCTCGTTCGAGTTCGACATATTCGGCGTAGCCCGACTCCCGCCGGCCCGGAAGGACGTCCTGGTCGAATTTGTCCAAGCCGCTCGTTCCGGCGAGGCCCTTATAAGCGTCCGCGCGATTCACATTTTCCTGAAAGACCGTTTTGACGAACTCCAGGACTTTTCCGTCGCTGCGATAGTTCACGTGGAGTTCCCGGACCTGGGTCGGCGTCGAGGAGAACGGATCTCGTTCGCCTTCGTGCAATTCGAAGTTGTGTTGGATCTCGAAATCGGCGTTCCGAAACCCGTAAATCGCCTGTTTGGTGTCGCCGACGAGCAGCAGGCTTCCGCCCAAGCTCAGCGAATTCTCGATCAACGGCCTCAGGTTATCCCATTGAAGGGGCGACGTGTCCTGGAATTCATCGATCAGATAATGGAAGATCTGCTCGCCGAGACGGAAATAGATATCGGGGACGACCCCCTGCTTGATCAAAGCGTGAAGCTTTCGATAAACGTCCTCGAGAAAGACGATCCCGTTCTGTCGTTTGACGTCGTCGAGGGTCCGTTCCAGGGCTTCGTAAGCCGCGAGATAAGGGCCATAAAAGCCGCGGGCGTAGTGGCCGCGGTATTCACGGACCGAGGACTCCAATTTTGCCCAGAGGAGCAAGGCTTTCCGGTACGCGGCCGCCTGCTCGTCCGAACGTGGCTTTTTGACCGGCTCGGTCTTGAAGCTCGCTCCGAGAAAATCGGTGAATCGCCGCCGCTTGACGGCCGATAGCATGCGCGACCGGAAATGACTCCTTTCGCTGAGGTCCAGCCCGGACCGCTCGATGTCGCTGACGAGCTTGGATAAGCGCTTGTGAAGACGGGCGATCTGCGCCTCATGGCTTTCGAACGCCAGGTCGCCGGGCCGGGCCATCAATCCGGAATGCAAGCTCTTGAGCTTATCGAGGAC
Source organism: Candidatus Aminicenantia bacterium (assembly GCA_041479785.1). Taxonomy (GTDB): domain Bacteria; phylum Acidobacteriota; class Aminicenantia; order Aminicenantales; family UBA4085; genus JBGOYP01. The sequence continues at coordinate 1,913 of JBGOYP010000319.1, forward strand.
GGCCGCCGCGGGATCCCAGATAAACGCCGCGTCGTCCTTGAGAAAGCCGAGGATGGTCCGGCCGATCTCGAGGAACGTCTCCCCTTCGGACGTTCCCGGCCCGACGTTTTTCAAATAGCGCTCGAAAGCGTAATCCACGGCTTCGGAGCTGTCCAGGCTGATTTCGTATTCGGGCGAGACGCCGAGGTCCACAGTGGACGCATCGAAAACGGCCGTCATGAAGCTGTCGATCGTTTCCACCTGAAAATCCGAATACCGCGAAAGGATGGACTCGATGGTCGCGGCGGCCCTCACGCCAAGCGTCGCGGCGTCGGACGAAACGACCCTCCGCAGGTCCTGGAGAGGGGCCGGCTCGCCGAAATAGCATTGCTTGAGCCAGTCGAGGATCCGCTCCTTCATTTCCCGGGCCGCGTTCCGGGTGAAGGTGATGGCCAACATGTTTTGGAGGTCGGACCCGGCCGGGCCGGCGGCATCCCTCCGGAGCGTTCTCGCGATAATATCGGAGAGAAGGAACTGGACGAACCGCAGCGAGAGCTGATGTGTTTTCCCGGCCCCGGCCGAAGCCTTGAGCAAGACGAATTCCGGGAAAGAGAGGTCCCTGTCCGGAGTGAGCACGAAGGCTTGTTTCGGGGCCATGACCGCCAGCAAAGAGTTTCGTTCCCTCGTCGAAAAATATAACAGAGAGAAAAATCCGAGTCAATGCGCCGGGCGCCGGCTTGCGCAACGGTCGGTCGTCCCTTATAATCGAGCCGAGCCGATGTGAGCCAACGACCCGTCTTCCTCGCTCTCTCTTCAGCCGTGCTATTCGGGCTCGGCACTCCCCTGTCCAAGCTCTTATTGAAAGACCTTCCTCCCGTCGTCCTGGCCGGGTTGCTTTATGCCGGGGCATTTCTCGGCCTGACGGTCTACGTCGCCGGCGCGAGAATTTTTCTGGGAAAGCCGCGCGGACCGCGTCCGCCGCTACGGGGCGGAGATTGGCTCTGGCTGGCCGGCGCCTCGGCCGCCGGCGGGGTCCTCGCTCCGATCTGCTTGCTTTTTGGCCTGTCAAAGATCTCGGGATATGCCGCCTCGCTTCTCCTCAACCTCGAAGGCGTGGCGACCGCCCTTATCGCCGTGTCCCTCTTCAAGGAACAGGCCGGGAGACGCGTCTGGGCGGCGCTCGCCGCCATGACGGCGGCGGGAGTGCTATTGAGCTGGGATCCGGGGCGCGGCCGGTTCACCTTGGCCGGCTCGCTTCTCATCATCGCGGCTATGGCGGCCTGGGGCTTGGACAATAATTTCACCCGAAATATATCGGACAAAGACCCCGTTCAAATCGCCCGCATCAAAGGTTTCATCGCCGGCGCGTTCTCGCTCTCGCTGGCCGTCCTGCTTGGCGGGACGCTTCCGTGGGGACGCCCTCTGGTTTACGGTTTGTTCTTAGGGGCGGTGAGCTATGGGGCGAGCTTGGTTCTCTATATTAAAGCGTTGCGCGGGCTCGGCGCGTTTCGGGCCGGGGCGTTCTTCAGCG
>JBGOYP010000320.1:0-3417 GCA_041479785.1 Candidatus Aminicenantia bacterium
GCCCTCAATTGCTTCGCGAATGAGGACTGCAAAGCCCGGGGAGTCTAATGGGTTGATTCGTCGACGATTTTTGAATATAATTTCTTCAATAAACGGACGGGACGAACGTTGAGAAAAAAACTGGCGCTGGTGTTGGCTATTTGCGCCTGTTTTTCGGCATGCCGCAGGGCCGAGACCTCCTTGTTCGCGGTCGGATACATCCAGTTGATCGAGTCGCGGACGAACGATGAGGTTCGTCGCGGATTCGTCAGGGCCATGGAGGACGCGGGGGTCAAGGACGGGACGAATATCCGGCTCCGCTTCGAAAACGCGCGCGGCGATATCTCCCAGGTTCAGAAGATCGCCGCGGATTTTGTCGCCGAGAGCGTGGACCTCATCGTTGCGGCCTCGACGCCGAGCCTGCAGGCCGCGCTCATGATGACCCAGACCGTCCCGATCGTCTTCACGTCGGTGGCCAATCCTTACCAGACACGGGCCGGCCGCACGCCGACGGAGCACATGCCGAACGTCACCGGCATCGCGTCGACCGCCCCGGTCCGGCAGTCCCTAGCCTTCATCCGGGATGTCCTTCCGGGTATCCGGCGGCTCGGCACGATCTGGACGCCCTCCGAGCGGAACTCCGAGTATTACCTGGAGCTGACGCGGGCCGCCGCCGCCGAGTTCGGGCTCGAGATCATCGACGTGCCCGTGACCAATCCGAGCGAGGTCTTGCTGGCCGCTCAGGTCCTGGTCAATAAAAAGGTCGAAGCGATTTTTCCGATATCCGATAATACGATCAATTCCTCGTTCGAAGCAGTCGGCAAGGTCGCGGACGAGAACCGGATCCCTCTCTTCGGCGGTTTCCTTCTCGCGACCCAGGATGGGGCCTGTGCGGCGCTGGGTTGGGATTTCTTCGACATGGGCTACAAAGCCGGTCAGGTCGTCCTTCGGATCAAAAACGGCGAGCGTCCGGCGCACATCCCCTTCGAGACGATGTCGAGCGTCAAGCTCCACCTGAACCTGAAGGCCGCTCAGAGGCAGGGTGTGATGTTCGCTCCGAGCATCCTCGGGCGGGCGGACGAAATCCTGTCCGGCGACCGCGATTGATCCGCGTTAGCGCAGGACTCTAAATGCGGTGACAGAGATCCCGTTCACCATATTTCCGACCAGCGTATTTAGGTAAACGCTATATCTGTCACTGTATTAAATGACGACAGCTCGGCCTCGGCCGGCGCGCACCGCCTCCCGGATCGCGTCGTGGGTGAAGTCTGTGGCGAGCGCCGCGGCTTTTTCCAGAGGCCGGCCGAGCGCTAATTGGCAGAGAAGCGCCGCGGAAAACACGCACCCCGTCCCATGGACGTCTTTCCGGACCCGCGGCTTTCCGAAGAGCGTCATCCGCCGGCCGTCAAAGAGGACGTTGACCGCATCGCCTTCGAGATGACCGCCTTTGATGAGGCAGGGAATGCGGCTTCGTTCGTAAATAACCCGGGCGGCATCGGCCATGGTCTTGAGATCGCGAACGCGCCGTCCGCACAAGATCCCGGCCTCGTCCATGTTCGGCGTGAGGACCGTGGCTTTGCCGCGGACCGCTCGAAGAAAACCCTCGACGGCCGGCTTTTCCAGAAGACGGACCCCCGAGCTCGCGCGGAGGACGGGGTCGATGACCCGCGGTATCCGGGCGTGGGCGGCGAGGACCCCGGCGATAACCTTGATGTTCTCCGCCGTGGCCGCCATTCCCACTTTGACCCCCGCGAAGGTCATGTCGCGGGAAAGGGTGCGCAGTTGATCGGCGAGAAGCGCCCCGGGCAACGGATGAATCCGTTCGGCCTCGCGGCTGTTTTGGACGGTGATCGCCGTGACGGCCGCAGTGCCGTAAAAACCGAGCGCCCGAAAGATTTTAAGGTCGAGCGTCACGCCCGCGCCCGAGGACGGGTCGAACCCGGCGATGGTCAGCAATGTTTTTAATTTCGGTGACAGACGACGCATGACCGAAATTCCTCCTATGCGATATATCCCCGTATGTTATATCCCAGACTCGACGCGTTGACAATCCGCCCGTCCAAGACGGAATAAAAGGATCGCGTCTGCACTTTCCACTTCTTACAGAAGTAATCTACGTTGCCGATGTTCTCAGAAAAAAAGTGGAAAGTGTAGACGCGACCCCATACATCGGCTTTACGGTCCTCATCGGCTGTGTTATTATTTTTTCGATGAACGCGCGGGCGCATTTGTTCGTGTCCGGCCGGGTCCAGGGCGTTGCGTTTCGCGGTTACATCCGGAAATGGGCCCAAGAGCTGGGCCTCAAGGGGTGGGTCCGCAATCTTTACGACGGCCGCGTCGAGGCCGTTGCCGAAGGCGAACGGCGGCTCCTTGAAGCTCTCGTCGCCCGGGTCCGGGTCGGCCCTCCCTCGGCGCGCATCGAAGAGGTCGAAGTGCGCTGGGAGGATTATCAGGGGGAATTCCACGAATTCCGAATCGCCTGGCTGGATTTCTGATCAGGGGCGCTGGCTCTTCCGCTGCTCGCGTAACTTTGTCCGGCATTCCTCCGAACAGAAATAATGCTCTTTGCCGTCCACGACCTCGCGGAGGGCGTCTTCGACCGGGACGTAGGTGTTGCAGACATCGTCCTTGACCATGACCCCCGAGACGGGGGCGCCGCGCGGCCTCGGGCGCGCCGCCCGGCTCTTCTGCCCCAGGTTCAAAAAAAACCGGAAAAGGGCATAGATCGCATAGGCCAGGATCGCGTAATAAATAAGTCGGACCATCTTAGAATTGATAATTATACCTGGTCCAGAGGTCCTGGTACAGTTTTCGATAGCTCGCGACGGCCTCCTCGGCGGTTTTCAGTGAGTAATCGGTCAGTCCTTGCCGCGCTTGGACCGGGTCCTGTTTGTATAGGGCCAGCGCCTCGTCCTCAACCCGTTGCTGGTCGGCGAAGGCCTTGTCTTCGATCGCTTTCCAGACCTTGGCGATGTCCTGGCTCATGTCCTGCCAGCGGAGATTGGCCAGCTTGCTGACTTTGCGGAACGCCCACCAGGCGCAGTCGTCCCGATAGCCCCACCGGCCGTCGACCATGTAGGAGTCGGGCATCTTCGCGATTCCGCAATAAAAAGGCGTATGCGGCGTCATCGCGGGATTGTCGTAGCCGAGCCAAACGACGCCGCCGACCGGGTCGGGGAGCCAGTTGCGCGATTGGGTGATTTGAAGGTAGGTCGCCGCGGGCGAGCAGATCGTCCGCTCGCGCTTGACCCGGAGGAGGTCTTTCAGGTCAGTGTTGAGAAACGGCCCGATCACCGGGCTCTTGATCGTCTCGCCCTTCCGGTTGACGCCGAAATATCCGCGCGTCATGTCGTACTCCGTATTGTCGTACGCGTCGCGGAAGATCGCCAGAAGATCTTGGACGCCGACTTTTTTTTCGGGTTTCACCGAGAAGGGGTA
>JBGOYP010000321.1:0-3414 GCA_041479785.1 Candidatus Aminicenantia bacterium
AGCTAACCGCGGCGCAGCTCGCCGCTAAAGCAGGAATCTATCACCACTCCGAGGGAGATTTGATTCGCAGGATTATTTTTCAGGGCGGCAGCCTGCGTAGCATCCTACAGGGCGCGGTAAGCATCGAGTTGAAACCCTTGAACGAGACCCGATTCCGGGCCGCGGGCCAAACCATCGAGAGTCGCTTCGAACCCGTGGGCGACAAAGGCATGCGGCTTATCGACATACCCGATAGCGGCGGAAAGCCCGTCGTCTATGAGCGGACGGAAGAGTTCAAGCCCACTCCGACGCAGCTGCAAGATTTCATAGGAGCTTATCAAAGCGACGAAATAGAGCCCGTCTATCGCCTGGCGATTCGGGACGGCAAGCTGGTTCTAGAGCGCTTGAAATCGAGGGCGACCCAACTCGAGCCGGCGATCAAGGACTTGTTCACCAGCTCGCTCGGGTCCCTCCGTTTCACCCGGAATTACGAGGGCCACGTGACGGGATTTATTCTGAACCGCGGAAGAATCTTGGGCTTTCGCTTCAAAAAGGCGGCCGGCAACTCTCCATAATTCCAGGGCGGGGTCAGATCTGAGATCTGACCCCGCGAACCCCGCGAATTGACATTCTTCGCAAGCCTGCGCTAGGATGAGACACATCCTAAATTATTCCGGGGGTGCGCCCATGGCTCAAAGAACTCTGCCGCAACTGTTCGAAGACAGCGTTAAAAAATTCGGAAAAAACGTCTTCATGTGGGAAAAAAGGACCGACCGGTACGAGGGCACGACCTATGCCGAGATGCAAAAGCCCGTCCACGATTTCGCGGCCGGGCTCCTGACCCTGGGCCTCCGGAAAGGGGACCGGGTCGCCCTGATCGCCGACGCGCGCAACAACTGGGTGATGAGCGAGCTCGGGATCCTGTTCACCGGGGCGGTGAACGTTCCCGTTTCGGTCAAGATCGAGGAGCTTTCCGAGCTCAAGTTCCGGCTCGCGCACTCGGGATGCCGGATGGCGATCGTCTCCCAAAGCCAATTGGCCAAGATCCGGGCGATCAAGCCTGACCTGGCCGGCCTCGAGAAGGTCATCGTCCTGGACCCGCAGCTCTCCAATCATCCCGACGAGATCGCGTCCGGCGACGTGATGGCCCGGGGCGCCGAATACCTGAAAGATCACCGGGCGGAGTTTGACGCCGTCTGGACCTCCGTCCAAGAGAGTGATTACGCCAACATCTGCTACACGTCGGGAACCACGGCCGACCCCAAAGGCATCATCCTGACCCACCGGAACTACACCGCGAATTTCGAGCAGGCGAATTCGCTCATCGATTGTCCCGAGTGGTTCCGGACGCTGCTCGTCCTGCCCTGGGACCACGCCTTCGGCCACACCTGCGGGATCTACACCATGATGAGAAACGGCGCCAGCCTGGGTTCGGTCCAGCAGGGGAAGACCCAGATCGAAACGCTGAAGAACTTCCCGGTGAACATGAAGGAAATCAAGCCGACGATCATGCTCAGCGCCCCGGCCCTGGCCAAGAATTTCAAAAAAAACATCGACCGGGCGATGAAAGACAAAGGTCCCCGCGTCGAGCGTCTCTATAAAAAAGCGCTGGCCGTCGCCTACGAATACAACGGGGACGGCTGGAACCGCGGGCGAGGCCGCCGAAAATTCAAGAAGCCGCTCTACGCTTTTTACGACCGGCTTATGTTCAAAAAGATCCGGGCGGGTTTCGGCGGAGAATTGCGCTATTTCGTCGGCGGAGCGGCGCTCCTCGACCTCGAGCTCCAGAAATTCTTTTATGCGATCGGCATGCCCATGTATCAGGGCTACGGCCTGACTGAAGCGGCCCCGGTCATCTCCTCGAATTCCCCCAAATGCCATAAGCTGGGGACGTCCGGCCGCCCGGTCGCGAACCTCGAGCTCAAGATCTGCGACCCGGAAGGACGGTCGCTGCCCGCCGGGCAGAAAGGCGAGATCGTCGTCAAGGGCGAAAACGTCATGGCCGGCTACTGGAAAAACGAAAAAGCGACCCGGGACATGCTGCGGGACGGGTGGCTCTACACGGGCGACATCGGCTATTTGGACGAGGACGGCTTCCTCTGCGTCCTGGGACGCGTCAAGAGCCTGTTGATCGCCAACGACGGGGAGAAATACAGCCCCGAAGAGATCGAAGAGTCGTTCATCGACCATTCGCCGTTTATCGAACAGGCCATGCTCTATAATAACCAATCCCCCTACACTGTGGCGCTGCTTGTCCCCAACAAGGAGTCCGTCCGCCGGTGGCTCAAGGACAAGGGATTGTCCGTCGAATCCCGGGACGGCCAGGTCGCCGCCCTGAAACTTCTCGAGGGTGAGGTCAACGCCTATCGGTCGGGAGGAAAATTTGACGGGTTGTTCCCGCCGCGATGGCTGCCCGCTGCGACGGCCGTCCTCGGGGAGCCGTTCACCGAGCAGAATGGTTTTCTTAACTTTTTGGGCAAGCTCGTCCGCGGCCGGGTGACGGAATACTACTGGAGCCGGATCGAATACATGTTCACGACCGAAGGCAAGGACATCGTGAATCCCCAGAATCTCACGATCGTCAGCCGTTTTTAAGCCGGCTCAGCGATTATAATTTCGGCCGCTTGAGGTGGAATTCTGTCTTGCCCTGGTAAGCGGCCGCCAGGAGAAGCAGGCCCTCCTCCCCGAACAACCGGCCCGTGAACCGCAAGCTGGTCGGTTGGCCCTTCGTGTCGAATCCGTGCGGCAGACTGATCTCGGGGTGTCCCGTGAGATTGGTCACGCCGAGGGCACTGCCGATGAACAGGTCCACTTTGTCGAAAACGGGGGCGAACGTCTGCATGAGTTTATAGCGGGCACGGTTGGCTTGGATGTACTGGACTGCGGGGACGAGTTCGTGTAGACGGAACGAGCCAACCCAGGAACTGCGCTCGGGTTCGGCCGACATCAGGTCGAGTTTGTCGGTCCGGACAAGATCGTCGAACGCGGCCGCGCCCTCGGCCGTCAGGACGAAGTCGACCGGCCCGGAATCAATTTTCGGAAGCTCGATCGGAATCAGGTTGATGCCGAGCCCTTTGATCACGTCAAGCGCCGCCAGGCTGCGTTTGCGCTGGTCGCGCAGCCGCTGGACGCGGTCGGGGTTCTTGGGGTCGTCGGCGATCTCGCTTTCATAATCGGCCTTGATATATCCGACCCGCAACCTCTTCACGTCGCGGCCCGCGTCCCAGTCGAACGGCGCGTCGATCACGTGGTTGTCTTTCCCGTCAGGGCCGGCGATCGCCTTGAGGACGAGGACGCAGTCCTCGGCCGACCGGCAGAGAGGGCCGATCTTGTCCATCGTCCAGCTCAGGGCCATCGCGCCGTAGCGGCTGACCCGGCCGAAGGTCGGGCGCAATCCCGTAACGCCGCAGCGCGACGCCGGCGACATGATCGAGC
>JBGOYP010000322.1:0-3406 GCA_041479785.1 Candidatus Aminicenantia bacterium
ATCAAGGGCACGAACGGCTACGTCTATTATGATAGCCGAATCGGCGTCAAGGACCCCGCCTATCACTGGGATTTCTTCGGCGTATTCCTTGAAGAGGCACGAAAACGCGGCGTCTCCGTCCATCCTTGGTTCTGCGTCTTTCCCGAAAGCGGAATTCTCGGCCGGGTGCGCGAACACCCCGAATGGCTTATCCGTTCCCCCGACCAGGAGACCGTCGGCGTCGTCAATCCCGCCCTTCCCGAGGTCCGGGAGTACGAGCGGAGCCTGATGGTCGAACTTCTCCGGCGTTATCCGGTCGAATGGGTCCATCTCGACTACATCCGGTTCCCCTCTTCACCCCGCGAGGTCTATTTCAGCTGGGATGCGCGAACGCGGTCCCTGTTCAAGGAGGCGGTCGGCCTCGACCCCGTTGACATGAAAGCCCGAGACTCCGGGAACCCGATGTGGAACGAATGGATCGAATGGAACGCGGACCACGTCACGGCCTTCGTCCGGGAGCTCAAGGACGCCCTCCGGGGCCTCGGCCGGCCCGTGAAAATTTCCGCGGCCGTGTTTCCTTCGGCCGACGAAGCCAAGGTCCTGGTCGGACAGGATTGGCGGGCCTGGGCCTCGGATGGCCTCGTCGATATGCTCTGTCCGATGATCTACATGAATGACCCCGGGCTCTTCGAGAAATTCTCCCGGCGGGCCGTCGAATCGGGCCGAGGCGCCGGACTGGTCTGCCCGGGCATCGGGATCGGGACGTCCCACAACCAGAACACGCCCGAGGGCATGGTCCGGGAAATCGAGATCAGCGAACGCTTGGGCGCCGACGGCGTGATTTTCTTTTCAGCCTCGAGCCTCGGGCCGGATTTTCTTAAAATTCTCGAACTCCACCGGCGCCGTTAGCGGACGATCTTTTTGAGTTTCTTTTTTTCGATGAGAAGCTGACCCTGGTAGGAGACGTAGTTGAGCAGGATCAGGACGCGGTCCTGGTCGGTGAGGTCCTTTTTAAAGATACCCCGCAATCCTTTGAGCGGGCCCTCGGCGACCTCGATCTCGTCGCCGAGTTCGGGCTCGAGGCCGTGCTTCATGAGCTCGATATATCCGCCGACCTCGCGCCTCCGGATTTCTCCGAGGACGGACTCATCAAGGGGGATCGGCCCATCGTCATTACCGACGATTTTTTTGACACCCCGGGTATATTTGACGAGTCTGTACTGTTCGGGGTAATCGAAAAAAACGAATTGGTATCCCGGGAAAAAGGGCTTAACCTGGCCTCCGTCGCGATATTTGGGATTGTAGGACGGAACCCCGCCTTCCTGAAGGATTTTTTCGAGGTGGAACTCTTTCTTCGGCTTGGTATTGACGACGTACCAGTTTTTCATCGGTCCGTTCTTTTTTCAGGATCAAAATGCCGGTAGACATCGGGCCGGCGGTCGGGATAGAAATGACGCTTGGCGTGAGATTTCGCGATCAGGCCCAGGTCACAATCCGCGAACAGGAGATGGTCCCGGTCTCTGGGCGCGCGCGCGATCACGTCACCGAACGGGTTCGTCACATAGGACTCTCCCGAAAAGTGGTGTGTTTTTTCTTTTCCGACGCGGTTGCACAAAGCCGCAAAATATCCGTTTTGGAACGACGCGACCTGAAGCTCGCCTTCGTAGAGCCCCGGGCCCCATTCGTCGAGGATGCCGGCTTGTGGGACGACGACGATCTCCGCACCCAGCAGCCCTAGGCCGCGCATATACTCGGGAAAATGGCGGTCGTAACAGATAGCGACTCCGACCTTTCCCGCCCGGGTCGGATAGACGAAGGACGACCGGTCTCCTGGCGCGTAATATCCCGTCTCATGAAAACCGGGGCCATCCATGATATGGACCATGCGCGTCGACCCAAGGAGCGTTCCGTCGGCGTCGATGACAGGCGACGTATCGAACGTTCGGTCGCCCTCCCGTTCGAACAGGTTCAGGACGACGACGACGCCGTAGCGTCGAGCCAGCTTGGAGAAAATGTCCGTGACCGGGCCGGGCACGGTTTGGGCGAACGACAGGATGTCCGGCTGGTCCTCCGCCCGCGTTTGCGGGAGGAACGGGAGAAAAGCCAACTCGGCAAAGGCGACCAGTTCAGCCCCCTCCCGCACCGCGTCCTCGAACGCGTCCCGGCCCCTCTTGAGATTATCCTCAAGGTCGTGGGATGCGTGGTGTTGGATGAGAGCGATTTTCATGATAGGGTTTCGACGTTCAAAGTCCCGTTTCGCGCCGCTTCCGGGCAAACGTCAGGCCCCGACAGCCTCTTCGAGCTTCGCCGGTTTTTTAGGGATCGGCTTTCCGAGGACCTTCCGACCGTCCTTCGTCACGAGGACGTTATCCTCGATCCGGATTCCCCCGAAATTCCGGTACGCTTCGAGCTTTTCGTACGCGATGAAATCCGTGAACTTCCCCTCTTTTTGCCATTTGTCGATCAAGGCCGGGATGAAATAAAGGCCCGGTTCGACGGTCAGGACATAACCCGGCTTGAGCTCTTTCGCCAGGCGCAGATACGCCAGACCGAACTGCGAGCTTCGCTGTACCGATTCATCGTAGCCGACGTGCGCTTCGCCGAGGTTCTCCATGTCGTGCACGTCCAGGCCGATCATATGGCCGAGGCCGTGGGGAAAGAAAAGGGCATGGGCTCCCTGGAGAATGGCCTCCTCGACGTCGCCTTTCATCAGCCCGACATCTCTCAGCCCTGTCGCGCTGACCCGGGCGGCCTGGAGATGAATCTCCCTATATTTGATACCCGGCTTGATCGATTTGATGGCCGTCTCTTGCGTGGCCAGAACGATGTCGTAAATCTCCTTCTGACGCGCCGTGAATGTGCCTCCGACCGGAATCGTGCGGGTGATATCCGCGGCGTAGTGGAGCGGAGATTCGGCCCCCGCGTCGACGACAAGCAGGTCGCCTTTCTTGAGCCGGTTATGATGCGAATGGTTGTGCAGGATCTGGCCGTTCTTCGTCAAGATTGTCGGAAAGGCCGTCGCGCCCGCGTCGGCGATAGCGATGCCGTCGATCCGGCCGGCGATGTCGTGCTCCCAGATCCCCGGAAGGGCCATGCTCATCGCGGCGACGTACATTTTATAGGTCGTCTTGAGCGCCTTTTCGATCTCGGCAACTTCTTCCTCGGACTTGACCGACCGCTGCGCGATAACGGCCTTCACGAAGGCGGCCGACGCCTTCGCTTTGGCTTCGCCGGGCTTGACGCCGAGGTATTTTTCCAGCTTCAGGAATGTCTCCGGCCGGTAGGGCGGAAGGAAATGGACCGGTCTCCCCTTCGCCACCGCCTCTTGCAGCACGACGGCGAGCTCATTGAGCGGAGCGGTCTGCGTCACGCCGACAGCCGCCGCCAGGTCCTTGAGCGTCGGAAGATATCCCATCCAGATGATGTC
>JBGOYP010000323.1:0-3394 GCA_041479785.1 Candidatus Aminicenantia bacterium
AGGAACGCGGCCGAGAGGTCCTGATAAAACGCGATGACCGGACTCGAATAGGACCGGGTCATTTTTCTGTTGATGACGGTCAGGCCCGCAAACGTCAGCCCGGCGAGGCCCCCCCAGAGGATTCCTTGGAAGGATGCGTTTTTCAGGGAGAACTCGGGAACGATCAGATAGACGCCAAACATCGTGACGAAGGCGAACACGACCGTGGCCCGGTCGAATTTTTCCCGGAAGACGACCGGTTCAAGGACGGCCGTGAATATGGGGAACGTCGAATATGAGAGGAGACCTATCGCGACGGAAGAAACCTGGATGGCTTTGAAAAAGCAAGCCCAATGGACGGCCAGGACCAGGCCGAGGACGAGGAAAACAAAATAGTGAGATGAGCGGACGGCCCGGATTTTGGTCTTGGACATCAGAAGAATGAAACCTAAAGCCAGGCTCCCGAAAGCGACTCTTCCCAAGACGATGATCAACGGGGAAAGCGACAGCCATTTTCCGAAAAGGCCCGCTAATCCAAAGAGGAAGACCGCGGCATGGATCTCCGCGAGACGGCGGCTGGCCCTCATGGCGATGCCATTATAGCAGGATGACCTTTTAAAATCCGCCGGTTTGTGTTAGCATAATCTTTAATTTTTTGGTGGAGAAAGCGTTCGCCGATCCTTCCATGTCTGAACACGCGTCTTATATCGTTTTTGCCCTAAAGTACAGGCCGAAGACATTTGAAGAAATGATCGGCCAGAACGCGGTCGTCCAAACCCTTCAGAACGCGATCAAGGCCCGGCGGGTCGCGCAGGCCTATCTGTTTTCGGGAATGAGAGGGGTCGGAAAAACGACCGCAGCCCGGATCCTGGCCAAAGCGCTCAACTGTAAGGACGGACCCAGTCCGGCGCCATGCAATGTTTGCGATTTTTGTAAGGAAATCAACGAGGACCGGTCGATCGACGTCCTCGAGATCGACGGCGCCTCGAACCGGGGCATCGACGATATTCGAGCCCTCCGCGAAGCCGTCAAATATAAAGCCATGCGGGGCCGCTATAAGATCATCATCATCGACGAGGTCCATCAGGTGACGGGTCCGGCCTTCAACGCCCTCCTGAAAACGCTCGAAGAACCTCCAGACAACACCATCTTCATCTTCGCTACGACGGAGTTTCACAAAGTCCCGGCGACGATCGTCTCGCGCTGTCAGCATTTCGAGTTCAAGAAGGTCGCTCAAGGCAAGATCATCAACCGTCTCCAGATGATCGCGACCAAGGAAAAATTGGCGATCTCGCCCTTTGGCCTGGACTTGATCGCAAAAGCCTCCGAAGGTAGCATCCGCGACGCTTTAAGCCTCCTCGACCAAGCGGTGGCTTTTTGCGGCGATACGGTCACCGACGACGAGCTCAGGGAGATCCTGGGCACGATCAATACGGACCTGCTGTTCGAGTTCTCGGCCGCGATTTTCGAGGAAAATGCCGGGCGGATCTTTTCTCTCGTCGAAAAAGTGATGGACTCGGGCTACGACCTGCGTCCGTTCTATAAAGAACTTATCCAGCATTTCCGGAACCTTCTCCTCGTTTCGACCATCGAAGCGCCCGGAGACTTGCTTTTTGCGACGGCGGATGAGCTCGCTCGCCTGAAGGACGAATCCCGCAAGGTCTCGAGCGAAGACCTCTTGCGCTATTTGCAGGCCCTTCAAAATGCCGAACCGGCCTTGAGGTTCGCGTCGAACCCTCAGACCCTGTTTGAAACGGCGCTGGTCAAACTCTGCCATTTTCGAAAACTCGTCGACCTGGGCGAATTGATCCAGGGCGACATGTCGTTCAAGAAAGCCGGAACTCCGGTCCTCCCTGAACGGCCGAAGACGGTCTCCGGACAACCGTCCCCGTTGCCGTCAGCCGCATTTCCTTCGCCGAAGCCCGTCGAAAGGATTCCTCTCTCGATCAAACCAAAACCGCTCGAACCGCCGCCTCCGCCGGTCGCGCCGATCTTCACCTCGGGCTCGTCAAAAAGCGATAAAGAGATGGACCTCGCCCTGAAGGACCCGGGCGTTCGGATGTTCCTGGAAAAAACGAAAAGCCGGATCGTCGCCGTCGAACCGCTTATCGGAAAAGGGAACAGTGAGGAGCCGTGACATGAAGAACTTCGGCGATATTCAGAAAATGCTGAAATCGGCCAAGGACATGCAGGACCGCCTTCAGACCGAGATGGCGAAGCTCCGCGTCGAAGGGTCGAGCGGCGGCGGCATGGTCACGGTCACGATGGACGGCCATAAGACCATCATCTCCCTCAAGCTCGACCCCGAGGTGGTGAACAAGGACGACGTGGACATGCTTCAGGACTTAATCCGGGCCGCGTTCAGTGACGCCGCGGCGAAGGTTGACGCCGAGCTGTCCCAACGGCTGGGGGCCCTGGGCGCGGGGATGAAAGTGCCGGGATTGTTCTGATGTTTGAATACGCCCAACCTCTCAACCGCCTCATCGAGGAGCTGAAGAGGATCCCCTCGATCGGCGCTAAGACAGCCCAGCGCATCGCCTTCCATATTCTCGGCCAGCCTCAAGAGGAAGCCGACCGTCTGGCGGAAGCGATCAAGGACGTGAAAAAAAATCTTTTTCGCTGCTCGGTCTGCAACAACATCACCCACGTCGACCCCTGCCGATATTGCACGGACTCCGACCGGTCGGACGAGGTGCTGTGCGTCGTCGAAGAGCCGTATAATATCTCGTCCATCGAAAAGACGGGCGTTTTTCACGGCCGTTATCATGTCCTCCTCGGCACCCTGGCCCCGTTGAAAGGGATGGGGCCCGAGGATTTGAAAGTCGAAAAATTGGCGGACCGTCTGGAACACGGCCGATTCCGCGAAGTCATCCTCGCCACGAACCCTACGGCCGACGGAGAGGCGACGGCTCATTTTATCGCCGGCATCCTGGCCGCGTTCCCGGTGAAACTGACGCGGCTGGCGATGGGCCTGCCTGTCGGCTCGGACCTCGATTTCGCCGACCAGGTAACGGTCAAAAAAGCGATCGAAGGACGAACCGAATTAAAACCATGACCAACCGACACCTTCCAATTATTTCTTTAGGCCAACCATAAGGAGTCAACCCGTGAAAAAGAATTTTAAAACCGTCGACGGTAATACGGCGGCGACGCACGTCGCTTACGCCTATTCCGAGGTCGCGGCGATCTATCCGATCACGCCCTCCTCGACGATGGGCGAGATGGCCGACGAATGGTCCGCCCAAGGCCGGAAAAACATCTTCGGCCAGCGCGTGGACGTGATCGAAATGCAGTCCGAAGGCGGCGCCTCCGGCGCGGTCCACGGCGCCCTCACGGCCGGCGCCTTGACGACGACGTTCACCGCGTCACAGGGATTGATGCTCATGCTCCCCAACATGCACAAGATCGCCGGCGA